>NZ_JBSGCY010000078.1:0-31424 GCF_053602115.1 Nocardia sp. NPDC004582
GCCCGCAGCGCGGCGGCCAGTGGCCCGCGCGCCTCGGCGTGCACCGGGACGTACGGCGGCTCGGCGCCCAGGTACAGCACCCGGGGACAGGCGGCGAGCGCGGCATCCAGGCCGGCGCGGGCGGTGAGCGAGAGCGGGGTTCCCACCAGCAGGCAGAGCTCCGCTTCGGACACCAGGCGGGCCGCGTTCGGATGCCCCATCACGCCGACCACACCGGCGAAGCGGGGATCCGCGTTCGAGTACGCGTCCTTCGCGTCGGGGGTGACCAGGACCGTCGCGTCGAGTGCCCGCACGACCGCCGCCAGTTCGGCGCGCGCGTCGGCCGCGGCGACCTCGGGTCCGGCGATGACGACCGCGGGAATCCCCGGCGGCAGTCCGGCCAGCAGTTCCGCGACATCGCCGGGAAGCGCCGGCTCGACGGATCGGCCTGCGGCAGCGGCGCTTTCCCGAGTCCGCGACTCCGGCGCCGCCGCCTCGCCCTCGACCAGCGGAGCGGCCTGAACATCCTTGGGAAGCAGCAGGACCGCGGGACCGCCGGTCAGCGCCGCCGCGATCGCACGGTCGAGCGCCGATGAAATGTCGTGCGGGCTGAGGACTTTGACGCAACAGCGGGCGACCTGAGCGAAGAGCCGCTCGGCATCGATGCGGCCGGGAACCCCGCTGGTGTCCTGGAACGCGCCCCGCCCCTCCAGCCCCAGCGGCGGCTGACCCACCAGCGCCAGGACCGGAACCCGGGAGTCGAACGATTCCGCCAGCGCCGCAAGCAGATTCATGGCTCCGCCACCGGAGGTCGCGGCCACCACACCGAGCCGATTGGTGGCGCGGGCGTAGCCGTCGGCCATGGTGGCCGCGCCGAACTCATGCTTGGCGATGATGCCGGTGAGCCTCGGATGCCGATGCAGGGCGTCGTAGAGGTCCTCGATATTGGCCCCGCCGACGCCGAAGACGTGGCCGGCGTGGATCGCGAGCCGTTCGACGATGAGGTCGGCGACGGTGCGGGCCGTGCGTTCGCTCTGAGTCACGATCCCCCGTTCATATTACCTTGTCCGCAATGCATCGCACACAAGGTATCTGGCCGGAACGAGCTCGATCAATGTGTCTCAGGTCACATGCCTGCTCGAAAAGTGCTGCTGTACAGGCACTTTGGCCATGCGAAGACCCCACCGGGGATATCCCGGCGGGGCCCCGGTCCGGGTACAGGGGGAACTCCGGACCGCATCTGGACGGCTACCGGCCGACGGGCCGGTACATCCGGATCAACGATCGGCGGTCCGCCGCGGTTCAGTGCGCGCGCCCGTCCGGCGCGTCGAGGTGTCGAACACCGCGCGGGCCAGACGCAGGCAGCGCCGGTCGCCATTGAGGGTGAGGCCCAGGCGATTGGGCACGTAGGCGAAGGAAGACCGCGACCGCCGCGCCGATCTCGCCGTGCCGGAAGTTGCGCCGGAAGGCGTCGGCGACCCGGCCGTAACCCTCGGCCACGTACCCCTGTGTCATCGTCTCGCTCGTCGTCGGCGAGCCTACGGGGACCGTTTCCGGGCCGGTAACGGCATCCGCGGGGCTGCGTCGCCGAGCCATTCGCAGGGGCCGGTCCGTATGGCAATATCGGGCAAATCGCCCCTATTCTCGGTTTCGGGGGCCACTGTGGCATGCAGCCACTCCCGTTGTGAAGGGGCCTGGATGCCACGTACCACACGGATAACCGTGATGCTGCTGTTCGCGGCCTGGGTTGTCGACTACATCGATCGGACCGTGATCAATTTCGCGCTGCCGTCGATCGGTGCGGACCTGGGGCTGGACCATACGCAGCAGGGGATGTTGGTGTCGGTGTTCTTCGTCGCGTACGCGATCGTCCAGGTGCCCGGGGGTCTGCTCGCGGATCGGTACGGGGCGCTGCGGGTGGGCATCATCGGCTTGACCGCCTGGTCGATCTTCACCGGGCTGACCGCGCTCGCCTGGTCGTTCAGCGTGCTGCTCGGCATTCGATTCCTGTTCGGGCTGGTGCAGGGAGTGTTCCCGGCGGCGGCGATCAAAGCGCTCGCCGAACGCAGCCATCCCGAGCAGCGCACCACCGCCGCGGGCTGGACCAACGCCTCCAACGCGGCCGGCCTGCTGCTGGCGGCGGTGATCGCGGGCGTGCTGCTGCCCACGGTGGGCTGGCGGGTGATGTTCGCGGTCATCTCGGTGCTCGGGGTCGCGGTGATCCTGGCCTGGCGGCGGTGGATGCCCGAACCGCTCACCCAGGACGAGATTCCGGTCGCGCGCGCCGGGCCCGCGACCGAACGCCGCTCGGTGCTGTTCTCCCCCGCGCTGCTCGGGTTCGCGGTCATGTTCTTCGGCTACGACGTACTGGTGTGGGGCGTGACCGCGTGGACGCCCACCTTCCTGCACGAGCAGCGCGGAATCTCCATGGCGGGCATCGCTTTCGCGGCGGTGCCGACCACGCTGGCCGCGGCGGCCGGGGTGGTGCTGGGGGCGCGGCTCTCGGATCGACTCGGCGGGCGGCCGCGGGTGATCGTGGTGCCCGCCATGGCGTTCACCGCGGCCATGCTGTTCGCACTGCCGCGCGCGCAGTCGTTTCCGCTGTTCGTGCTGCTGGGGGTGGTGATGAGCCTGGTCGCGGGGCTGGCCTACATGCCCGCGTTCTCGGTGCCGCTGCGGGCGCTGCCCAGCGTGTACATCGGCGCGGCCACCGGGGTGATCATCTTCGGCGGGCAGCTGGCGGGCGTGGCGAGCCCGCTCGCCTTCGGGTTCATCACCGATCATGTCTCGTACACAACGGCTTTCGAAACCATGGCCATCGGGCCGCTGCTGGCCTTACTGGCGGCCCTGGTGGTTCCGCAAACCGCCGACGCGTTCCGGGCGATGGTGTCCCGGCGCGCCGCGGCTGCCGTCCCGTCGAAGGAGCGTCTCCCATGATCGAGCACTGGCAGCAGGTCTACCAGCACCTGCACGCGCACCCGGAGCTGTCGGGTGCGGAGCGGGCCACCGCGCGACTGGTGGCCGACGAGCTGCGCGCACTGCCCGGCTGGGAGGTGACCGAGAACGTCGGCGGCACCGGCGTCGTCGGCGTGCTGCACGGCGGGCCCGGGCCCGTGGTGTGGCTGCGCGCGGATATGGACGGCCTGCCGGTGCAGGAGGAGACCGGTCTCGACTACGCCTCCACCGTGCCCGGCGTCATGCACGCCTGCGGCCACGACGTGCACGTCACCGCGCTGCTCGGCGCGTGCGCGGAACTGTCCGCGAATCCGGTGCCCGGCACCGTGGTCGCGCTGTTCCAGCCCGCCGAGGAGACCGGCGCCGGCGCGCAGTGCATGCTCAACGACGGTCTGCTGGACCGTTTTCCGGCACCGCGCATCGTGCTCGGCCAGCATGTCGGCCCGCTGCCCGCCGGCCTGATCCTGAGCCGCCCCGGCACCCTGATGGCCGCCTCGGATTCGGTGCGCATCACCTTCCTCGGCAAGGGCGGCCACGCCTCCCAGCCGCACACCGCCATCGACCCGCTGCTCATGGCGGCGACCTTCGTGGTGCGCATGCAGGCGCTGACCGCGCGCCAGACCGCCACCGCCGCAACACCGGTGCTCACCGCCGGGGCGCTGCACGCGGGCAGCCGCCCCAATATCATCGCCGACAGCTCCGAGGTCCTGCTCAGCCTGCGCACCTTCACCGACGGCTCCCGCGCCCGCATGATCGAGGGCATCCAGCGGCTCGCCGAGGCCGAGGCGGCCGCCGCGGGCGCGCCCCAGGAGCCGAAAGTCGAGTTCTACGACCACTTCCCGGTCACCGAGAACACCCCCGGCGACACCGAACGCGTCCTGGCCGCCCTCACCGCCGCCGACCTCCCCGTCATGCCCATGGACCACCCCATCACCGGCAGCGAGGACTTCGGCGCCTTCGGCACCGCGGCCGCGGTCCCCTCCGTCTTCTGGCACATCGGCGGCATGGACCCCGCCCGCTTCACCCAGGACGACCTGCACTACATGCTCACCGAATCGGCCCTCCCACCACACTTCCCCTCCAACCACTCCCCCCACTTCGCCCCCGACCCCGCCCAGGCCCTCCCCGCCGCCATCACCACCATGCTGACGGCCGCCCGCGCCGAACTCACCCGCCCCTGACAACGGCCGATGCCCGGTCCGCATCGGGTTCCGATGCGTACCGGGCATTTTCACGACGACCGCCGCGAAAGGCTCAGGCGAGCTTGCGGCAATAGAGGGCGTCGGGGTGGCCACCGCGGGCGTTGGCCCAGGAGAAGGCGATTCCGGCGGCGTATTCGTCGGCGGCGCACTGGGCCTTGTAATAACCCTTGGCGAAGTCGCCGCCTTCACCCGAGGCGGGGCGGTTGTCGCCCTTGTCGGCCCACAGGGTGCGACCGGCGCCGGCGAGGGGGATACGGCCGGGGGCACACAGGACAGCGGAGACGCTGTCGCCGCGCAGGCTGTAGCCGATCATGAATTGCCCCTGGGCGCACTGGTATTTGGTGAAGCCGCCGGCCCAGTCGGTGGTGACCTTCTCCTGTTTGACCGTGGTCGCCGGGGTGCCGGACTGCCAGAGGTCGCCCTGGGTGGCATCGGTGCACAGGCCGCCCTGGCCGCGGTCGCTGATGCCGATCATGCGCTGATCGTCGGGGCAGACCATCTTGCGGGCGCCGGAATCCCACTCCGCGGCGGCCCGCAGCGAGGCGTTGTCGTCGGCGTGAATGCCATTGAGCATGGACCAGGTTCGCACCGGGGCGACCTGGCCGGTCTTACCGCTCGCGGCCACCAGCCGGCGCACCTGCGCACCACGCCAGTCGTCGGCGTCGAGGACGCTGCGCTTGCCGCCATCGGTGTCGTAGCGCAGCAGGCCCCAGTCGTTGCCCTGGTCCAGGTGCTGGAAACCGACGAGCGGCCAGTACGCGAAGTCGAGGTCGCGGTCGATCAAGTAGTCGACCAGGTTCGCGAACCACGTCTTGTCCAGGCTCTCCGCGCCCTTGCCGATACCGAATTCGCTCACCCAGACCGGGGCCGTGAAATGGCGGTCCGGGGTGCTCGCGACATACCCGGCCAGTTGGTCCACGGCCTGGAACAGGTCCGTGCGGTTCATATCGCGGAAGCGTGGGTCGTGGGTCTCGCCGAGACCGGTCGCGCCGGTGTGGTTCGGCCCGATGTAGCCGTAGAAGTGGGCCGCGTAGACCACTTTGTGCGAGCGCACCAGGGTTTCGGACAGATCCTTGTTCGGCTTCAGCATCGGCCGCTCGTGCCAGGTGAGGTCGGTCGGGATGCCCATCCAGTTGAGGCCCTCGATCATGATGAGCAGATTCGGGTTGGCGTCCTTCAGGATCTTGTCGCCCGCCTGCTCGGCCGCGGCCGCCCAGTCGTGGCTGTCGCCCAGGCCCCAGTTCGGGTCGTCCCAGGTGTCGCGGCGCACCTCATTGCGCAGATCCGCGCCGATCACCCCGGGGTCGCCTTGGTAGCGGGCGGCCATGAACGCCCAGTCGGCCACCCATTCGTCGGTGCTCTGACCGGAGTTCCAGCGTTCGTTGCCGTCCACGGCACAACACCAGCGGGTGGAGGTGGTGTGGTTGTTGAGGATGACGCCGAGCCCGGCGGCGGTGAGCGCGCTGACCGCCCGGTCGTAGACCTCGAGCGGTGTGAGCCCGTTCAACGCCGGATTGGCGGTGAGCCCCTGGACCGGCTTGGCGTCGGTGATCATCTGATTGGAGAACGGCAGCCGGATGCTGTTGAACCCCAGGTCCTTGAAGTCCGTGACGATCTTGTCGAGCGCTACCCGGTCCAGGCCGAGCGGCGCCCGATGCCCGATCTCCTGGGCCTCGTTGTTGGCCGGGTCCTCGTCGTCGCCGTTGCCGTTCCAGGTGCCGCTCGAGCCGTGCCAGTTGCCGGACTGGAGCTTGACCCGGTTGCCGCCCGCATCGACGATGTAGCGGCCGCGGGTGCTCAGCGGCCCTTTCACCCCGGCGGGCGCGGCCTGCGCCGCCGGGGTGTGGTCGATGACCGGACCGGCCATCAGCGCGGTGATCAGCGCGAGAACCGCCACCGGGGGCCAGAGTCGCCGCCGGGCGGGCGAGCGGTGCAACATCATTCGCGTTCCTCATCTCGGACGTTCCGACCCGAACCGCATGTCGGCCGGATGAACGTTAGAGATCGAGGAGTTCGAACAGAAACAACCGTTTCTCGCCGACTGATCACCTTCGCTTGTCAATCGGAGCTGACCCGGTCAGCACCAGAACTTCCACCGCGAGCACTTCGGCGGTGTGGTGGTGGTCGGCGGCGCCGTCGTGGTCGTCGGCGGCGCGGTCGTGGTGGTCGTCGGCGGCACCGTGGTCGTCGTGACGGGCGGCGCCGTCGTGGTCTCCGGGGCGCAATTCCATTGCCACGGACCACATTGCGGTGTCGTGGTCGGCGCGGACGTGGTGGTCTGGCCACAACTCCGGTCCCACGGCGAGCACTGCTTCGTCGTGGTCGGCGGTGCGGTGGTGGTCGTGGTCGTGGTCGGCGGTGCGGTGGTCGTCGTGGTCGGCGGCACCGTGGTCGTGGTCGTCGGCGGCACCGTGGTCGTGGTCGTCGGCGGCACCGTGGTCGTCGTCGGTGGCGGCGTCCAGGCCGGCGCGACCGTGACCGTCATATTGCCCTGGTCGGTGTAGTAGCCGTTCGGGCACCGCACCGAGGAGATGAGTTGCACCGAACCCGCGGTTTGCGGTGTCCAGTGCAGGGTGGCCGTGGCCGAGCCGAGCGCTCCGCTGCCGGCGCCGCTGTCGATGAAAACGCGTCTGCCGGAGTCGATGTAGTAGAGCGTCGCGGTGCAGGAATCCATGGCCGTGAGTTCGGTGACCTGGTAGGTGACACCGACCTGCAAGGCGTCCGTGGCGATGGTGACACTGTGATCGAAGCTGCTGATGTCGGCGTGCGCTGCCGGAGCGGTTCCCAGGATGATGCCCGTGGTTCCCGCGAGTGTGGCTACCCCCGCCACCAACCCGCCGCCGATCGTGGCCCAGCGGGATCTGGTGCTGTTCATGTGTTCGTATCTCCCTCGAGTGAATCGCCGGAGACTTCACGCGTCACCGGCGACGTCGGGCAGCATACGAAGCGCGGGACACCGTTGTCCGATGCCTGAATCCGTCGGCGGATCGGTAGCCGGGGTCACGGGCTACCGGTCGAAGGAGATGTGCAGGGTGTCGGATTCGGGAAGGGTTTGGCAGGCGAGGGTTTGTCCCTGGGCGAGTTCCTCCTCGATCAGGGATTCGTTCTGGATCATGCGGGTGCGGCCTTGTTCGACGGTGCAGACGCAGGTGGCGCAGGCGGATTCGCGACAGACGTAGGGGGCGTCGATGCCGTGGTCGAGGAGGACGTCGAGGAGCTTCTTGGTTCTGGGCCACGCGAGGGTGTGGGATCGGCCGTCGATGTCGACGCGGACGGTGGCGCTGTCCGGGGCGGGCGCATCGGCCGAATTCGGTACCGGGATACGGTGTTCGAAGGGGTTGTCGGTCAGGGATCGGTAGTTCTCCCGGTGGATCGCCCGATCGGGCATGCGCAGTCGGCGCAGGCCCTGCGTCACACTCGAGGCGAATCCCGCTGGGCCGCAGAGATAGACGTCGTGCCGACGGTGGGGACGGGCCCAATCGGCGATGGCGCGGGGCGTCGGGAGGCCACGCTCGGATTCGAGCCAGTGGGTGACCCTCAGGCGGCGCGGGTAGCGGCGAACCAGCTCGTTCAGCTGGGCGGCGAAGATGACGGAGGCGCGATCGCGGTTGGCGTACAGCAGGGCGATGGTGCCGCGGCCCAGCGTCAGAGCTGATTTCAGGATGGAGATGATCGGCGTGATCCCGCTGCCCGCGGCGAACAGCAGCAGGTCGTGGCTCCACGTACGCGGAACGAAGTTCCCGGCCGGTTCCAGCACGGTCAGGATATCGCCGGGAGAGACGTTGTCGCACAGCCAGTTCGAGGCATAGCCGCCGGGAGTGCGTTTGACGGTGACGGTGGGCCGATCATCGCGGTGCGGGCTGCTGGACAGGGAGTAGCAGCGGGCCACCGAACCGGTGCGGTCGCTGGGGACGCGGAGCGTCAAGTACTGGCCGGGCGAGTAGGCGAAGCGGGGCGTGAGATCGGCGGGGATATCGAAGCTCAGCGAGACCGCGTCGGCGGTCTCGCTGAGGACTGCACGCACCTTCAGCTGGTGGGCGCGTGCGTTCACGGCGCTCTCCTGCCGAAGACGAGCTCCCCGGCCGCCTGGATGCGGTCCATCGACAGTGGTTGCGTCATCCGGCGATTCACACCCGGTGCGAGCCGCAGCATGAAGTAGCCGAGCCACGCCTCGGTGCGCACCGGCACCACCGCCAGGTCGTAGCGCACCGCCCGCACCACGGCCCGCGCCACCAGGTCCGGGCTCAGCGGCGAGAAGGGCAGGCGTTCGGCCAGTTCCTGGATCCGCTCGGTGAGCTGCTGACCGCGTTCCATCAGCCGGGGATCGACCCCGACCGCGGTGGCGTGCCGGGCGATGTTCGTATTGATCACGCCCGGGCAGATCGCGCTCACCCCCACGCCTTTCGGCGCGAGCTCCAGCCGGAGGCATTCGGTGAGCATCTTCACCCCGGCCTTGGACACCGAGTACGCCGACATGACCGGCGTCGGGGTGAACGCGGCCGCGGAGGCGATGTTCACGATGTGCCCGCGCTTGCCCTCGTCGATCATGAGCCGCCCGAACGACCGGCACCCGTGCACCACCCCGAGCAGGTTCACATCCAGCTGCGTCGCCCAGTCCTCGGGTTCGAGATCCAGGAACGACCCGCTGACCAGGATTCCGGCATTGTTGACCAGCACGTCGGGCACCCCGTGATCGGCGTGCACGTCCCGGGCGAAGGCCGCCCAGGCATGCGGATCGGTCACATCGAGCTGGGCGGCGATCGCCCGCCGCCCCTCGGCCTGGACCAGCGCCACCGTCGACAGCGCCGCGTCCTTGTCGATATCGGAGACGATCACCTGGGATCCCCTGCGCGCGAACCGCAGTGCCGTCGCCCGCCCGATCCCGCTGCCCGCACCGGTGACCACCACCAGCTTCGGATCGATGGTATCGAGTTTCACGAGACCTCCTCCGAGAGCGCGACCGTCTCGGCCGCCACCGGCGCACCGACCGTGTAGCGATACACGTCGAGATCGAAATGCCGGTTCTGCCAGTACATCTCGCCGTGCGTGGACGGCCGGAACGGCGAGTCGCCGTGATTGTCGAGGTAGTAGGTGTTGGAGCCCTCGCACACCGGTGTGAACAGGAAGTTCTTCCGCTGCCGCCGCAGGCACAGCTGGAAGTACTCGTCGTGCACGTCCTGCCGGATCTCGACCTCGGTGGCGCCGCGCGCCTTGGCCTCGGCGATGACTCGCGCCAGGTGCGCCGAGGTGGCCTCGATCATCCAGATATAGGAGCCCAGCACGAACCCGTACGGCCCGGTGATGGTGAACGAGTTCGGGTATCCGGGAACCGAAACACCCTGATAGGACTGGTAGCGGTGCTCGTCCCAGAACTGTTCGAGGTCGCGGCCACCGCGCCCGCGCACCGGGAACGGCGGAATCGAGCCCTTCTCCCACAGCTTGAACCCGGTCGCGCAGATGAGCACGTCGGCCTCGTGCTCGGCGCCGTCCACCGTGACCACCCCGCGCTCGGTGATCCGCGCGATGGAGTCGGTGACCAGGCTGACGTCGGACCGATTGAAGGTCCTCAGATAGTCGTTGGACATGGACGGCCGCTTGCAGCCCAATCCATAACGCGGAGTGAGCTTTTCCCGCAGGTCCGGGTCGTGGACCTGCGAGCGCATCCAGCGCCGGATCGGCGCCTCGGCGGCCCGGCGCACCGCCGAGGTCAGCCAGGCCGGTCCGGCCACCATGCCGCTCATCGCCACCTCGGTGCCGAGATTGCCGGCCAGCCGCAGCGCGGTGCGGATCCCGGTATTGCCCAGCACCATCCGCCCGAGCGGTCCGACCTCGGCGTCGTTCTTGGGGAACACCCAGATGGGCGTCCGCTGGAACACGGTCAGATGCTCGGTCTCGTCCACGATCGCCGGAATCAGTTGCAGCGCCGTGGCTCCCGTGCCGATGACGGCCACCCGCTTGCCGGTCAGCGACACGTCGTGATCCCACAGAGCCGTGTGCACCAGCGTTCCGGCGAAGTCGTCGAGTCCCGGGATGTCGGGCATCTTGGGCCGTTCCAGCCCGCCGATGGCCAGCACCACGTAGCGCGCGGTGAGCTGCTCCCCGCCATCGGTGCGCAAGCGCCACAGGCTGTTCCGGTCGTCGAAGTCGGCGGCCATGATGGTGGTGTTCAGCCGCAGCTTGTCGCGCAGCCCGTACTTGTCGACCATGCCCTCGGCGTAGTCGCGCAGTTCGGTGCCGGGCGCGAAGATCCGCGACCAGTCCCCGCGCTGCTCGTAGGAGAAGCTGTAGATGAACGACGGAATATCCACCGCCACACCGGGATAGGTGTTGGCATGCCAGGTGCCGCCGACCCGATCCCATTTGTCCACGATCACGAAGTCGTGGATGCCCTGCCGCTGCAGTGCGATCCCGCTGCCGATGCCGCCGAATCCGGCGCCGACCACGATGACCTCGTGATCGGGCCGGACGGCGGACGGCGCACCCGTGCCACCGCGCTGTGTCGCCATGTCGGTCTCCTCCGTCTCAGCCGATACGGCCGGACGGTTCGCCGTCCGCGCCGAAAAGCTCTCGCTGCCACTGCTCGAGCAGCCCGTCGGTGTCGATGTCGTCGGGATGGAAGCCCGGCCGCAGATACGGCCGCATCTCCGTGAGCAGGCCCTTCACGATCGGGCCGCGCGCCAGCCGCACCGTCTGCCACGCCACGGTGAACGGCCGCCAGCTGCGCGGATCACTGAGGATCGAGGCGAACACGCCGACCGACACCAGCGGAATGGTCAGCACGTAGAGCCCCGCCATGACGCCGATCCGCACCACTTCGGTGCCCCCGGTGGTCCGGAAGACGTCGAAGGCCACCGACTTGTGCTCGAGTTCCTCGTAGGCATGCCAGTTCAGCAGCCGCCACACCTCCGGATCACCCGGGATGTCCTGGATCTCCTGGCTGCTCAGAATGCGTTTGGCGAGGGTGGCCGTGTAGTGTTCGGCCGCCGCCGTGAACGCCAGGTGCACCTCCGGCGGCACCGCGTTCTCGATCGCCATCACCCCGCGCTCGCGCAGCGCGCCCGGCGCGAAGGTGAACAGCCGCACGATCGGGAAGCCGTTCTCGATGAGCTGCTCGTTCAAGCGCCGATGCTGCTGCCCGTGCACGGCCTCCTGCCCGATGAACCCGGCCACCCGCTTCTTGAGCACCGGATCGGTGATCTGCCCGGCGAATTTGCGCACCGAGCGGATGAACGACTCCTCCCCCGGCGGGAAGGCTCCCGAGAGCACCGCGATCAGATGCGTCAAAGGGATGTCGCCCCGGACGAATTGGTGCGCCATCGGCTCGGGTTCGCCGAACCGGAATCGCATGCGCCGCACTGTGGGATAGGGCATCAGGGACGTGGAGTCCTGCCGACCGATCGTCATTGGCCGGTCCTTTCTGGCAAGGGAGTCGTTACTACTTCAGGTGGTCGACGAGCCGGCCGTCGTCGCCGAAAAGCTCACGCTGCCAATGGGACAGCAGCGCGGTCGTGTCGATGTCGTCGGGATGGAAGCCGGGTCGCAGGTATTCGCCCAGCTCCGGCATGAGCCCGCGGAAGACGGGTCCGGTGAACAGCCGATACGCCTCGCGCGCGACCCGGGCCGGCCGCCGCCGCGCGACCGGGTCCCGGCCGACGGCCAGCGCCAGGCTGAGATAGGTCAGCGGCAGCGTCAGCGAGTACATGGCGAGCATGACCCCGATGCGGGTGCGCTCGGTGCCGCCGACCGCGCGGAACACGTCGAAGGCCACCGACTTGTGCTCGAGTTCCTCCAGCGCATGCCAATTCAGCAGATTCCACACTTCCGGATCGCCCGGAATCGCCTGGATCTCGTCACTGGCCAGCACCCGCCGCGCGAGGACGGCGGTGTAGTGCTCGGCGGCCGCGGTCATGGCCAGGTGCACTTCGGCCGGCACCCGTTCCTCGATCCACAGCATGCGCGCTGTCGCCTGCTCGGAATCCAGCCAGGCGATGGGATAGCCCAGCTCCACGAGCTTTTCGTTGAGCTTGCGGTGCTCGAGCCCGTGCATGGCCTCCTGGCCGACGAAGCCGGTCACCCGCTTCTTCAGCACCGGATCGGTGACCCGGCCGGCCACCCGGCGCACCGAACGGATGAAGGATTCCTCCCCCGCCGGGAAGCCGCCGGACATGCCGGCCACGAAATGGCTGTAGACCATGTCGTTCTCGACGAAGTATTTGTCGCTCGAAGCGCGATCGAATCGGAACTTGATGCGGCGGGCCCGGGGATAGGTCTGCGCCGGAAGGGAATTCGCCATCTGGACCATCCTTGATGCGCGCGGTACGTGGTACCGCGCGTTCGATGAACCCAGTGTAGAACTGTCCCAGACAGTCGGCAAGGGCGCGTCAAGACCCCCGGCTCAGCGAATGAACCGCTCCACCATCCGCCGCTCGCTCGCGGCGTCGGCGAGCGGCCAGGTCAGCAGCGAGAGCACGATGCGCACAATCCATTGCACCGCTTCGTCATCCGGTGCGATGCCGGTGAGCAGGGTCGCGATCCGCCCGAGTTCCGGCGAGCTGGCGAACGCGCCGTCACTGCCGCCCGCCCGGGTCCCGGCGAATCCCTTGGCCAGCACCGGATCCGAGCGCACCGCCGCCACCGAGGCCAGGATGGCCTCCACGATCCGCCGCGACCCCTCGTAACGCCGCACGGTCGCGGCCACCCGTTCGGCGACCCCCACCGCCGACTTGGCCATGACGGCATCGAACAGCGCCGCCTTGCCGGGGAAGTGCCGATACAGCGTCGCCCGCGAGCAACCGGCCGCGCCCGCCACATCGTCCATGCCCACCTGGTCGAAGCCCCGGGTCTGGAACAGTTCCGAGGCGACCGCGACGATCCGATCCGAGGCGACCGATCGCCGCACCCCACCCGTCAGCCAGTCCACGCGCCGCTCGGTCACCATGCCCACTCCTCACCGGCGAAGATCAGGTCTCATCCTGAGACGTACGTCCGGATTCGTCCAGGGTCAGTTCTGAGCAACAGACCGGCATCAATTTGCCGGAAGTTCGCCCGATCTATGCAAGGCTGTCCGTGGACGCGATGCGCCGCGTTCTACTTGAACTGGATTCAGACTCGTCACCGGCCGATCGGGCAGCGAAGAGGCGGGACGTGGGCACTCGCGCGACAGCAATCGGCAACACATCGGCAATCAGCAGACAGTGAGGTGGCACATGACAGCAGCACCCGTTGACCGCACCGATTTCGAGAACGCCGAGCGCGGGTTCATCGCCCGGCTGATACCCGGTGTGATTCCGGCCAAGAACGGCGGCACCGCCTACGACGCCGACTCCTTCGACTTCCTGAAGGGCCAGGGCGCGGACACCGTCCCGCCCAGCCTGTGGCGGCAGTCCCAGCTCACCGCCATCCACGGCCTGTACGAGGTCTGCGCGGGCGTGTATCAGGTTCGCGGCCTGGACATCTCGAACATGACCCTGATCGAGTCCGACAACGGCGTGATCGTGGTCGACCCGCTGGTCAGCACCGAGACCGCGGCCGCCGCGCTGGGGCTCTACCGTGCCAATCGCGGCGACCGCGAGGTGCGGGCGGTGATCTACACCCACCCGCACGCGGACCACTTCGGCGGCGTGCTCGGCGTGGTCGACCCCGACACCACGGTGCCGATCATCGCGCCCGAGCACTTCATGGAACACGCCATCTCCGAGAACGTGTACGCCGGCACAGCCATGTTGCGCCGCGGCATGTACTACTCCGGCGCGAACCTGTCGCGTGACCCCGCGGGCGTGGTCGGCATGGGCCTGGGACCGATCGCGTCGTCGGGTGAATTCGGTTTGCTGCCACCGACTCTCGACATCACCGAGACCGGGCAGGAGGAGGAGATCGACGGGGTGCGGTTCATCTTCCAGATGACACCGGGCACCGAGGCCCCCGCCGAGATGAACTTCCTGCTCCCCGACCGCAACGCGCTGTGCATGGCCGAGAACGCCTGCCACACCCTGCACAACATCCTCACCCTGCGCGGCGCTCAGGTCCGCGACTCGCGCATGTGGTCGCGCTACATCGCCGAGGCCATCGAATTGTTCGCCGATCGTGCCGATGTCGTCTTCGCCTCGCACCACTGGCCAACCTGGGGCCGGGAGAACCTGGTCGAATTCCTGACCCAGCAGCGCGACACCTACGCCTACCTGCACGACCAGACCGTGCGCCGGATGAACCAGGGCGAGACCGGCAGCGAGATCGCCGAGAACTTCCCGCTCGCGCCGGAGCTGGCGGCACAGTGGAACAACCGCGGTTACTACGGTTCGATCAGCCATGATGTGAAGGCCATCTACCAGCGCTATCTCGGCTGGTACGACGCCAATCCGGCACACCTGTGGCAGCATCCGCCGCAGGAGCAGGCCACCCGGTACGTGCGGCTGCTCGGCGGCGTGGACGCGACCGTGGCCAAGGTGAAGGAATTCGCGAACTCCGGCGACCTGCGGTTCGCGGCGGAACTGGGCAGTCACGCGGTCTTCGCCGACCCGTCCCACGCCGAGGCGAAGAAGACCCTCGCCTCGGTCCTGGAACGCCTGGCCTACGGATCCGAGAACGCCACCTGGCGCAACTGTTTCCTCAGCGGCGCGTTCGAATTGCGCAACCCCATCCCGCACACCCTGCTCGCGCCGAGCCCGGAAATGGCGAAGGCGATGAGCATCACCCAGCTCTTCGACACCCTGTCGCTGAACATCGTCGGCGAGCGGGCCTGGTCCGAGAAGTTCAGCATCAGCTGGCATTTCACCGACAGCGGCGAGAACTACCGCATGGAGCTCAGCCACGGTGCGCTCATTCACTACCCCACGACCCGGGACCACGCCTCGGATCTGGACGTCACGCTCACCAAGCTCGGCCTGCTGCAACTGATCGGCACCGGATCCTTCGACAACGTCCAGGCCAAGGGCGACACGACGGTGTGGAAGCGGCTCACCGGACTGCTCGACAAGTCCGATCCCGATTTCCCGATCGTCACGCCCTGACCCCGGCGCTGCCCGGATCGTGTCACCCAGTCCCGACGCGACCCGGGCAGCCTTGTCCCCCAACAATATTCATCCGAATAGACGAGGGAATGCGCACATGAGCTCGACGGCATCGACCAGGCGTGGAACCGGCCGTATGGCCTCGATCGAAGCCATGGGCTTCACCGGAATCGTCTTCGCGGTGCTGGCGCTGGTCGCGGTGCAGCTGCTGCGTGGCATGCCCGACTGGAGCGCCGATCACGCGGCCGTGGAGCAATGGTTCTCGGCGTCCGGGCACCGCACCCGGCTCACCGTCGTCGTATTCATCATGGTGGTGGCCTCGATCGCGCTGCTGTGGTTCATCGGCACCCTCCGCCGCCGCCTCGGCAGCGGTGAGGATCAGCTGTTCGCGACCGTATTCCTCGGCAGCGGAGTGATTCTCATCAGTATCCTGCTCATGTCCGTGACCGCCTTCGCGGTACCGGCCGCCCTCGCCGACCACGTGAGCCCGGCGGCCGCCGCGGACGTCTATCCCGGCAGCCACGGCCTGGGCATGATCCTGATGACCGTCATCGCGCCGCGCGTCTCCGCGGTATTCATGCTGTCCCTGGCGAATCTCGGCCGCGTCACCGGCGCGTTCCCGCGCTGGCTGACCCTGCTGTCCACGGCGGCAGCGCTTTTCATGCTCATCGCGGTCACCACCTCGATCCACATCGCATGGGTCCTGCCGGTGTGGTGCCTGGTGGTCGGCATCCACATCGTCTGGCAGCGCAAGCACCTGGCCACCGTGTGAGTCGGACCCGGTCAGCGAGGGGTCGCTCGCGCGCCCAGCTCGACGGGCATGGAGCGGTAGGCGTGCAGATTGCGCAGGGGGTGCGGGATCGGCGGGCCGTCCAGGCGCAGATTCGGGTACCGATCGAACAGGGCGGGCAGCGCGATGCTGCCCTCCAGCCGGGCGAGCCGGGATCCCAGGCACCCGTGGATCCCGCTGCCGAACGCGAGATGTTCCGCGGCATTGTCTCTGGTCACGTCGAATCGCTGCGGGTCGGGGAAGACCCCGGGGTCATGGTTGGCTCCGGCCAACGACAGTAGAACGAGGGAACCGGCCGGGATCCGCTGATGATCGATGTCGACGTCATGGTTGGCGACCCGGCCGGTCATCCGCACCGGACCGTCGTAACGCAGGATCTCCTCGACCGCGTTGCGCCACCGCCACGGCTCGGCGGTCAGCAGTTCCAGCTGATCGGGATGGCTTGCCAGCAGAGCGATTCCATTGCCGAGCATGTTCACGGTGGTCAGGAATCCCGCGTCCAGCAGCAGGGCCGCGTTGGCCACCTGCTCGCGGCGGGTGAGGGCGTCATCGGCCGCCAGCATGCCGAGCACATCATCGCGCGGTTGGTCGTCGAGTCCATCGAACTGCCGGTCGAAGTAGTGTTTGACCTCCACCAGATCGTCGACGGCCGCGCGGTAGGTGGTCCAGGCCACCCCGCGTTCGAGCAGCGGCGCACCGGAGTCGCCCCACTTCAGCAGGGTCGAATGCATATCGGCCGGCAGCCCGAGCATTTCGGCGATGATGGTGACGGGCATCCGCGCGGAGAAGTCGCCGATCAGATCGGGGCGAGGCTGCGCTTCCAGACCGTCGATCAGATCGTTCGCCACCTCGGCGATGCGCCGCTCCAGGGCCGCGATCGCCTTCGGGCCGAAAGCCTGCCCGACGATGCGCCGATAGCGGGTGTGATCGGGCGGATCGGTCACCAGCATCGAGGGCGGTTCGCCCAGGTTCGGCAGTCCCGGATCCGTTTTGGCCAGCAGCCAGCGGACCGGCCTGGGCAGGCCCGGATGATTGGGCGAGACCACGCCGAAGCTGCGGTCGCGCAGGATGGTCCGGCACACCTCGTAGTCGGCGGTGATGTGCACACCCGACATCCGGGGAATCGGGCCCCGCCGCCGGATCTCCTCGATGTACGGCGATGAGCCGAGCAGGCCGTCCGGTCCGAGGGCCAGGTTTCCCAGGGGCTCACCTCGCCGCGCCGACCACCGGGCGAAGGCCCGCAGGAGGCCGTGCATGAGCACCCACCGAGTCCAGGTACGCGTCAACATCTACCACCTCACCACCCCTGACCTGCCCTTTATGATAGTGATTCGCTATGGGATTGCCAGGGGCGCTGGAATGACCGACGGATCGGGCGAGCGGACCACCATGAACAGGCGTTGTTTCCTCGCGGGCGCCGGCTCGGCCGCGGCATTGCTGAGCCTCGCGAGCGCGGGCGCGGCCACGCCTCTCGCCCGGGCGGACAACCCCGGCCAGAGCCCGAATACGCCGATCTATCGCGCGCTGGTGCCGGAGATCTTCGCGCCCCTCCCGGATCCGGCCGATCATGTGCCCGCGATCGTGATCGGATCGGGATTCGGGGCGGCGGTCACCGCCCTGCGCCTGGCGCAGGCCGGGATCGAGGTCGCGGTACTCGAGCGCGGATCGCGCTGGCCGAACGATCCGTGGCGCGACATCTTCGCGGTCGACACCATTCCCGACGGCCGCGGCTTCTGGCATCGCACCAGCTTCACCGGGGCGAACCGGATCCCGGTGGCGGTCGACTCGTTCGGCGGAGTCCTCGATGTCAGCAGCTACCCGGGCATCGACGTGTGGCGCGCCGCGTGTGTCGGCGGCGGCTCGGTCGTGTTCACCGGAGTGATGATCGAGCCGGAACAGCGGTTCTTCGATCACGTGTTCCGCGGCGTGGTCGACTACCGCGAGATGCACGACATCTACTACCCCAGGGTTCGAAAGATGTTGCGGCCGAGCCCGATACCGGACGACATCTACCACTCCGTGGCATTCGCGCACTCCCGCGCCTGGGACGAGCAGGCCCGCGCGGCCGGATTCGCGCCGCAGCCCCTTGACGGCACCTGGCGGTGGGACGTCCTCCGCGACGAGCTGGCGGGGCGATCGCTGCCGTCCGCGACGGTGGGGTGTTCGGACCTCGGCAACTCCAACGGCGCGAAGTTCGATCTGAACCAGAACTACCTGCGCTGGGCCGAGGACACCGGCCGCGCCCGGATCTACCCGGGCCACCGCGTGGACGCCATCGCCGAGGAACCCGGAACTCCGGGCCGCTATGCCGTCACGGTGACCACACTCGCCCCGACCGGTGACGTGCTCGGCACCCGGACCCTGACCTGCGACCTGCTGTTCCTGGCCGCGGGATCCGTCGGCACCTCCGAACTCCTGGTGCGCGCGCGGGCGACCGGCGCCCTGCCCAACCTGAACGAGTACATCGGCGAGGGCTGGGGCGGCAATGGCGATGTCGCCCTGGCTCGTCCGCTCACCACACTCGACGTGGGCACCCAGGGCACACCCGCCGCGAGCCGGATTCTGGACGAGGCGGGCGCGCCGGTGTCACTGGAGAGCTGGTTCGTCCCCGGTACCTCCCCCTTCGACACCGGCGTGCTCGCCTCGCTGGGCATGGTGCTCGACGACACCCGCGGCCGCTTCGTCTGTGCGGACGACGGACGCGTGGATCTGCGGTGGCCCGCCGACGGCGCCGCGGGCTATCTCGCGCGAGCCCGCGAGGTCAACGACATCATGAGCTGCCACTGCGAGCCGATCACACGACCCGACCTGGAGGCGAACGCCTCGATCACCGCGCACCCGTTGGGCGGCGCGGTGATCGGGCGCGCGACAGACGAGTACGGCCGGGTGCTGGGCCACCGCAACCTCTATGTGATGGATGGGGCGGCGGTGCCCGGCAGCACCGGAACGGTCAATCCCTCGCTGACGATCAGCGCGCTGGCGGAGCGCAATATCGAACGGATCATCGGTTCCGGGGGGTAGCCACGAGCGATACAGTCGATTGGTGGACGAGACTCCGGTCGTGCACCGCGGGCGCTCGCGCGCCGAGCGAGTGGCGATCCGGCTGCTGTATCCGACCTTCCGGCCCACCGCGGAGTCGTTGCGGACGGCTGTCGCCGGGCAGGTGGCGCTGGTGACCGGGGCCTCGCACGGCATCGGCAAGGCCAGTGCCCGGAAGCTGGCCGCGGCCGGGGCGGACGTGCTGCTGGTGGCGCGCTCGCGGCCGGAATTGGAACGGCTGGCCACCGAGATCACGGCCGCGGGCGGCACGGCCCACGTCTACCCGACCGATCTGACCGACATGGATGCCGTGGACCGGCTCGGCCGGGCGCTGCTGGCCGAGCACGGGCACATCGATATCGTGATCAGCAACGCGGGCAAGTCGATTCGGCGTCCGATCGCCGAGTCCTACGACCGCTTCCACGATTTCACCCGCACCATCGACATCAACTACCTCGGCCCGGTGCGGCTGCTGCTGACCCTGCTGCCCGCCATGCGCGTACGCCGGCGGGGACACATCGTGAACGTCTCCACCTGGGGCGTTCTCATGCCGCCGAGTCCGCGCTGGTCGGCCTACGGCGCCTCGAAGACAGCCTTCGACGTCTGGCTGCGCAGCGTGGCCGCGGAGATCGCCGGCGACGGCGTCACCACGACGTCGGTCTATATGCCACTGGTCCACACCAGGATGAGCGCCCCCACCGACTTCCACCGGATCCCCGGGCTGACCGTCGACGAAGCGTCCGACCTCATCGCGCACGCCGTCATCGCCAGACCCCGCGAGGTAGCCCCCTGGTGGGCGGTCCGGGTCCAGGCCTGGTCCGCCGTCCACCGCTACCAAGTCCAGCGCTTCATGGAACACCGGTTCCGACTCTGAATTCACAAATGAGCATTAGATTCGGTGTCCTGATCGAAAACCAAATGTCGCCGAATCGTTGCCATAGGCCAAATCGACGCCGTCAGAGGTGAACCCGATACCCCCGTTCGAACGTATACACCTACGTACCGACGGGAATATACTATCGGCGGTCGGGGTTTTGCAGGAAATTATGCGCGAATAATGCGCGGTCAGAGTTAAAGGGAAACTATGACTGCACCGCGACCGCAGCAACCGATACCGCTGTCCAGTGGACAGCAGGGATTGTGGCTGGCCCAGAAATTGAGTCCGGATGTACCGATATCCGAGGCGCAATACATCGAGTTCCATGGTGACCTCGACATCGAACTGCTGTGCCGGACAGGGGTTCAGGCGGGGCACGAGTTCCAGTCGGGGTATCTGAGACTCGTCGAGATCGACGGTGAGCCGTATCAGGTGTACGACCCGGCGCTGGGCTTGGCGGCCGAGCTGATCGATGTCCGTGACGCACCCGATCCCTTCGCGGCAGCCCTGGACTGGATGCGCCGGGAGTACACGGCCCCCTTGGACATGACCCGGGACCTGCTGGTCGCGAATGCGATCCTGCGGGTGGGCGATCGGCATTACCTGCTGTACAGCCGGAGTCATCACGTCGCGCTCGACGGCTACGGCGCGATGATGATCGTGAACCGGATCGCGGCGCTGTATACCGCCGCGGTGCAGGGCGACTCGGTGCGGCCGAACCAGCCCGCCGACATCCGCGCCCTGTACGAGGCCGACCGCGGCTACCGGGAGTCGAAGCGGTTCACCGACGATCAGGCCTATTGGGTGGACAAGCTCGCCGGCGTCGGCGAGGACACCGGGCTGGCCGGCGGACCGGCGCCCGCGGGCCCGGACAGCGTCGTCGCGATCACCGAACTCTCGGACGCGACCATGGGGCGGATCGACCGGTCGGCCAAGGCGGTTGGAGCGAGCCCGGCCGCGCTGGTGATCGCCGCGTTCGGCTGCTACCTGGCCCGCAAGACCGGTCGCGACGAGGTGCTGGTCGATATTCCGGTGTCGGGTCGCACGACCGCCGTGCTGCGGCGCTCCGCGGGCGTGTTCGTCAATGTGGCGCCGCTGCCGATCGCCCTCGATCCGGCCGACACCGTCGCGACGCTGGCGCTGCGGGTGCAGGCCGATCTGGTGGGCGCGCTGCGGCATCAGCGGTGCGGCCTGGCCGATATTCGCGCCGCCACCGGGACCCCGGGCGGGCAGCGGCGGTTCGCGGGCCCGGTCGTGAACGTCATGCTCTTCGACCACAAGCTCCAATTCGGTTCGGTGACCGGCGAGTTCCACATCCTCAGCTCCGGTCCGGTCGAGGATCTGCTGGTCGATGTGTATCGGACCGGGGATCCGCCCCGCACGCTCCTGCAGTTCCTGGCCAATCCCAACCTCTACTCCGACGACGAACTGTCGGCGCACTGCACCGGATTCGCGGAGTTCCTCGACGAGTTCGCCGCCGCGGCGGACGCCGCGCTCGGACAGGTTCACCCCCGCAGCGCCGCCGAGGGCGCCGGGATCCGGCGCCGCCGTGCGAATCTGGCGTTCTGGCGACAGACCCTCGCGGATCTGCCCGAAGAGCTGCCACTGCCATTCGACCGGCCGCGCCCGGCGGTGATGTCGAATCGGCGTGCGACCGCGGAATTTTCATTGGGTGCGCGGTTGGTGCGGAACTTGGAGAATTACGCACGGCAGCATGATTCTTCGTTCTTCACCGTGGTCCACGGCGCTTTGGCGGTATTGCTCGCGCGGATGAGCGGTGGCACCGATATTCCGATCGGCACACCGGTGAACGATACGAATGGGACGTCCGGCAATACCGTCGTATTGCGAACAGAGGTCGATCCACAGGAATCGTTCGCCGATTTGCTGGGCCGCGTTCGCACCGTGGAGCTGAATGCGTTCGACCATGCCGATATTCCGTTCGAGCGCGTGGCGGAGCAGCTGTCACGAAATCCCGTGTGCCAAGTGCTGCTGGCGGTCGGCGAGGTCAGCGAAATGCCCTGTTCCGACCTGCGATTCACTCTGTCGGACCCCCACGGCGGGGGCGACACGGCCGGCGCGGTCACCTTCGCGACGGACGTGTTCGAGGCCGCGACGATCGATTCCCTTGTCCGCCGGTGGATCCGGATTCTGGAGTCGGTGGCCGCCGATCCCACGATTCCGGTCGGGGCGATCGACGTCCTCGAACCCGCCGAGCGCGCCGATCTGCTCACCCGGCACGGCGCGCCCGCGCTCGCGCCGGTCACCCTGCCCGAGCTGCTGGCCACCGCGGTCGCGGTGGATCCCGACGCGACGGCGATCATCGCCGGGGGGTGGGCAGCGAGCTACCGGGAGATGGACCAACGCTCGAATCGATGGGCTCGCCGGCTGATCGAGCGCGGTATCGGTCCGGAGGACACCGTCGCGATCGGTATCCCGCGATCGGCGGATTCGGTGCTGGCGGTGTGGGCGGTGGCCAAGACCGGGGCGGCCTTCCTGCCGATCGATCCCGCCCATCCGGCCGACCGCATCGCCCATCTGCTGACCGATTCGAGGGCCGTGGCCGGCCTGACCGTGGCAGCCGCGCGCGCCCGGCTGCCGGCTGACATCGACTGGCTGACAGCGGATCATCTCGACGCGGGCGACGATCGGGCGATCACCGACGCCGATCGGGTGCGGCCGCTGCGGGCCGACGATATCGCGTACGTCATCTACACCTCCGGATCGACCGGTCTGCCCAAGGGCGTCGCCGTCACCCATCGCGGACTGCACACCTGCGCCGCCGAACACCGCGCCGCCTTGAGCATCGAATCATCCTCCCGCACATTGCATCTGGCGTCACCGAGCTTCGACGTCTCGGTCCTGGAACTGCTCCTGGCACTGAGCGCGGGCGCGACACTGGTCGTCGCGCCCGGCGACAGCTTCGGCGGCGACGAGCTCGCCGAGCTCCTGGACCGCGAACACGTCAGCCACGCCTGCATGACGCCCTCGACCCTGTCGACGATCGACCACACCCGATGGCCCCTACCGGATCTGGGCCAGCTGGTCGTCGGCGGCGAGGACTACGGCCCCGAGCTGGTCGAACGGTGGAGCGGAACCCGTCGGCTGTGCAACGAATACGGGCCCACCGAGACCACGATCGCGGTCACACTGACCCCGCTGGCGGCGGGCGAACTCGTCACCATCGGCCGTCCGATCCGTGGCGTCTCGGCGTGGATACTCGACCAGCGATTGCAGCCCGCACCGGTCGGTGTGGCGGGCGAGCTGTATATCGCCGGCGGTCTCCTGGCGCGCGGATATCACCACCGGGCGGGGTTGACGGCGGAGCGTTTCGTGGCGTGTCCGTGGTCGCCGGGTGCGCGCATGTACCGGACCGGTGACGTGGTCCGCTGGACGGCCGAGGGCGCGGTCCAGCATTTGGGCCGATCCGATTTCCAGGTCAAGATCCGAGGTCTGCGTATCGAACTCGGCGAGATCGACGCCGTGCTGGCGGGTCAGGCGAGTGTCGGCTATGCCACGACGGTCGGCCATCGCGCCGAGTCGGGAGCTCAGTCGCTGGTCTCTTATGTCGTTGCCGCGCCCGGCCAGACGATCGACACCGCACTGCTGGCGGAGTACTGCGCCGAACACCTGCCGGCGTATATGGTTCCGGCGTCGATCGTCGCGCTGGACCGGATTCCGCTGACGCCGACGGGCAAGCTCGATCGAAAAGCGTTGCCCGAACCGGTGTTCGCCGACAGCAAGCCGTACCGGGCGCCCCGCACACCGCTCGAGCATCTCATCGCCGAGACCTTCGCCGGTGTGCTCCACCTCGACGCCATCGGTGTCGACGACTCCTTCTTCGCCCTCGGCGCGGACAGTCTGGTCGCGACCCGGGTCGCGGCGCGCCTGGGCGCCGCGCTGAACACCGAGATTCCGGTGCGGCTGCTGTTCGACGCGGGCACGACCGCCGAACTGGCCACCCGCATCGAGCGGGAGACCGCGCCGGGACGGCGCCCCCGGCCACCGCTGATCGCCGGTCCGCGCCCCGATCTGGTGCCGCTGGCCCCGGCGCAACAGCGCATGTGGTTCTTCAACCAGTACGACACCGGCTCCGGGGCGTACAACATGCCGATCGCCCTGCGGCTGCGTGGCGAACTGGACATCGACGCCCTGCGACTGGCCATGATCGACGTACTGGCCCGGCACGAATCGCTGCGCACGCGGTACCCGGACCATGACGGCGTGCTGATCCAGGTGGTCGAATCCGTCGACCACGTGGACTCCGATCCCGCCCTGACGACGGTGCCGTCGCGCGCATTGATCCCGGCGGTCACCGACTTCGTCACCGAGGGCTTCGATGTGAGCATCCGCGCGCCGGTGCGCGCCCGGCTGTTCCGCGTGGCCGACGCCGCGGAACCCGAGCACGTGCTGGCCATCGTGGTGCATCACATCGCCGCGGACGGCTTCTCGATGGCGCCGCTGGCGCGGGATGTGGCGACGGCCTTCGCCGCCCGGATCCGCGGTGAAACCCCCTCGTGGACACCGCTGCCCGTCCAGTACGCGGACTACGCGCTGTGGCAGCGCGATGTCCTGGGCGCACCCGGCGAACCCGAGTCGCTGAGCGCCCGGCAGCTGCGCTACTGGACCGAGACGCTGGACGGGATGATCGAGGAGCTGCCACTGCCGTTCGACCGGCCGCGGCCGGTGGTCATGTCGAATCGCGGTGCGAGCGCTGATTTCTCGCTGAGCGAGGGTTTGGTCCGGGGATTGGAGGACTGTGCGCGGCGGCATGATTCCTCGCTGTTCATGGTGGTGCACGGTGCGCTGGCGGTGCTGCTGGCCAGGATGAGCGGCGGCACCGATATCCCGGTCGGCACACCGATCGCCGGGCGTGGGGTGGCGGCGCTCGACGAGATGGTCGGGATGTTCGTCAACACCCTGGTGCTGCGGACCGCGGTCGATCCCGGACAGTCCTTCGCCGATCTGCTCGGCCGGGTCCGGCAGGTGGATCTGGACGCCTTCGACCATGCCGATGTCCCGTTCGAGCAAGTGGTGGACCAGCTGGTCAGGCAACGGTCCCAGGCGCGCCATCCGCTGTTCCAGGTCATGCTGGCCTTCCAGAACCTGGAACCGGTGCGGCTGGCACTGCCCGGCCTCGAACTGTCGGTGATCGACCTGCCCAGCACCGCGTCCCGCTTCGACCTGCAGTTCGTCCTCTCGCCGGACCGCGACGGCGGCGGCATGACGGTGGCGGTCACCTATGCCACGGATCTGTTCGATGCCGCGACGATCGATTCCCTCACCCGGCGGTGGATCCGGATTCTGGAGTCCGCGGTCGCCGATCCGAAGACTCCGGTCGGGGCGATCGAGGTGCTCGAGCCCGCCGAGCGCGCCGATCTGCTGAGCCACCACGGCGCCGCCGCCACGGCGCCGATGACCCTGCCGGATCTGCTGACCGCGGCGGCCGCACCGCATCCCGACGCTCCGGCGATCGTGTTCGCGGGGCGGCGGATGAGCTATCGGGAGTTGGATGAACGGTCGAATCGGCTGGCGCGGTCGCTCATTCGCCGCGGCATCGGCCCCGAGGACATCGTCGCGATCGGGATGCCGCGGTCGCTGGACTCGGTGCTGACCGAGGTGGCGATCGCCAAATCGGGGGCGGCGTTCCTGCCGATCGATCCGAATCACCCGCGGGAACGGGTCACGCACATGATGACCGAGTCGGGGGCGGCCATCGGCGTGACCGTGCCGTCCGCGCGCACCCGCTTGCCCGGCGGCGTCGAGTGGCTGACACCCGACGACCTCGACAGCACCGATCCCGCCGACAACCGGCCCATCACCGACAGCGAACGGATCCGACCGCTACGGGTCGACGATCTCGCCTACCTCATCTACACGTCCGGATCGACCGGACTGCCCAAGGGCGTCGCGGTCACGCACCGCGGACTGCACGACTGCGCGATCGAGCATCAGGCGGCCATGGGTATCGAATCCGATTCCCGGACTCTGCATCTGGCCTCACCCAGCTTCGACGTGTCGGTCCTGGAGCTGCTGCTGTCGCTGGGCGCCGGCGCCACCATGGTCATCGCGCCCGGCGACGTCTACGGCGGTGACGAACTCGCCGGCCTGATCGCCCGCGAACACGTCAGCCATGTCCTCGCGACGCCGTCCACGCTGTCGACCATCGACGACACCCGCTGGCCGCTACCGGATGTGACCCACATGATGGTCGGCGGCGAGGACTACGGCACCGACGTGGTGCGGCGCTGGGGTGCGGGCCGCGCCGTGCTCAACTCGTACGGGCCGACCGAATCGACCATCGCCGCGACCCTGAGCGCACCGCTGACTCCGGGCGATCCGGTGACGATCGGCGGTCCGATTCGTGGCACGTCGGGATGGATCCTGGATCAGCGGCTGGAGCCCGTTCCGGTCGGTGTGGCGGGCGAATTGTATGTCGCGGGTGGGTGTCTGGCCCGCGGGTATCACGGTCGGGCCGACGCGACGGCGGAACGCTTCATCGCCTGTCCCTGGGCGCCGGGCCGGCGGATGTACCGGACCGGGGATATGGCGCGGTGGACGCCCGAGGGGACGGTCGAACATGTGGGGCGTTCCGATTTCCAGGTGAAGATCCGGGGTCTGCGCATCGAGCTGGGCGAGATCGATGCGGCGCTGGCGGCCCACGCGACGGTGGGTTACGCGGTGACCCTCGGCAACCGCGCCGATTCCGGAGCCCAGTCGCTGGTGTCGTATGTCGTCGCCGCGCCGGGATGTTCGATCGATCCAGCGGTATTGACCGAGTATCTGGGCGACCGGTTGCCGTCCTACATGGTTCCGGCGTCGATCATGGTGCTGGATCGGGTGCCATTGACGCCCATGGGGAAATTGGATCGGCAGGCGTTGCCGAAGCCCGTATTCGTCCCGGACCGGCCTTTCCGGGCCCCTGAGACGCCGACCGAGCGAATCATCGCCCGGTGCTTCGCGGAAACATTGGGTTCCGACGGGGTCGGTGCGGACGATTCGTTCTTCGCCCTCGGCGGCGACAGCATCATGTCGATCCAGCTGGTGACCCGGGCCAGGACCGCGGGCGTGGTGTTCACCCCGCGCGATGTGTTCGAGCGCAAGACCGTCGCCGGACTCGCCCTGGTCGCCACCCGCGACAGCGATACGGCGACAACACTTCCCGCGGAACCGCCCGACGCGGCCCCGCCACCGCTCACACCGCAGGCGCGAGAGTCGCTCGAGCTCCGGTATCCGGCCCTGAGCGACGTCTGGCCGTTGGGCCCGCTGCAGCAGGGGCTGCTGTTCCACGCGCTGGTGTCCGAGCAGTCGGTGGACGCCTACATCACGCAGCTGGTGCTCGAGCTGCGCGGCCGGGTCGACGCGGGGCGGCTGCGCCGGGCCGTGCGGGTGCTGCTCGACCGGCACGCGAATCTGCGCTCCGCGTTCGTCACCGACCCGGAACCGGTGCAGGTGGTCGACGACGCCGCCGAGGCGCCCTGGTCGGAGGCGGACCTGGCCGGGCTGGACGACGCCGCCCGCGATCGCGCCTGGGCGCGGCTGCTGGCCGCGGACCGCGCCACCCGGTTCGACCCGGCGCAGGCGCCGCTGCTGCGCTGGATGCTGGTCACCACCGGGCCGGAGCGGTACCGGCTGGTGCTGACCAACCATCACCTGCTGCTCGACGGCTGGTCCACGCCGCTGCTCCTGAAGGAGCTGCTGGTGCTCTACGCCACCGACTGCGATACCACCGTCCTGCCGCGGGTGCGTCCCTACCGGGACTTCCTCACCTGGGTCGCCCGGCAGGACCCGGCGGCGGCACTGGACGCCTGGGCCCGCGCGTTCCACGGCGCCGACGAACCGACCCTGGTGGCCGCACCCGATCCCGGCCGCCGCTACACCGAATCGCGGGAGGTGCGCGGCGAACTCACCGAGGCCCGGACCGCGGCGCTGATCGGCCGCGCGCGGTCGCGCGGCATCACGCTCAACACCATGATCCAGGTGGCCTGGGCGATCGTGCTGGGCGCGTTGACATCCCGGCAGGACGTGACGTTCGGCGCCGTGGTCTCGGGACGACCCCCGCAGCTCGAGGGCGTCGAATCGATGATCGGGCTGCTGATCAACACGGTGCCGGTCCGGGTCCGGCTCGACGCCGCCGAGACCGTCGGGCGATTGCTCGACCGCGTCCAGGCCGAGCAGGCCGCGCTGCTCGATCACCAGTTCGTCGGGCTGGCCGACATCGAGCGAGCGGCCGGGCCCGGGGCGGTATTCGACACGATGACGGTGTTCGAGTCCTTCCCGGTCGACCGCTACGGGCTGACCGCGGACACCGATATCGCCGGAATGCGGCTGGTCGACGTGACCGGCACCGACGCGGCCCACTATCCGATGGGCGTGGTCGGGCGCGTCGACTCGACACTGCACCTCGAGATCAAGTACCTGCCCGAGTGCTTCGATCGGGACACGGTCGCGGCGACCCTGCGGCGCGTCCTGGACGTGCTGGGCGGTATGGCCGACGACCCGGATGTGCCGCTGGCCCGGCTGCATCTGCTCGCGTCCGAGGAATACCGCGAGCTCGCGCCGGTCTCGGGCGGTCCGGCGGTCCCGGAGCAGGTGTTGCCGGAGCTGCTCGCGGCCACGCAGGCCCGGGATCCGACGGCGGTGGCGGTGGTGTGCGGGGACCGGCACTGGACCTATGGCGAGCTGGACGCGGAATCGAATCGGTTGGCGCGCATGCTGATCGGCCGAGGAGCCGCACCGGAGACGAATGTCGCGATCGGACTGCCGCGCTGCTACGAGTCGGTGCTCGCGGTGTGGGCGGTGGCGAAGTCGGGGGCGGCATTCGTCCCGGTGGATCCGCGCAATCCCGGGGACCGGATCGAGCACATGCTCGCCGACGCGGGTGTGGCCATCGGAATCACGGTGTCGGAGTGGAAGGATCGCCTGCCCGGATCGGTGCGGTGGCTGGTCCTCGACGAGCCGGAGACCGCGGCGGAGGCGGCCCGAGCGCCCGCGCCGCCGGTGACCGATACCGAGCGCCTGCGCCCGATTCGGATCGACCATCCCATGTACGTGATCTATACGTCCGGCTCGACGGGCGTGCCCAAGGGCGTGGTGGTCACGCACCGGGGACTGGCGAACCTGGTGGACGAGCAGTGCTCGCGGTTCGACATCGGGCCGGGCGCGCGGGTGCTGCACGCCGCGTCGCCCATTTTCGACGCCGCGATCCTGGAACTGCTCTGGGCCTTCGCATCCGGCGGACGTCTGGTGATCGCGCCGCCGGCGGTCCTCGGCGGAATCGAACTGGCGCAGCTCATCTCGCGGCACTCGGTGACCCATGCCGCGCTGACCCCCACCGCCCTCGGCACGGTCGACCCGGCCGGGCTGCGGCACCTCGGGACGGTCGTGATCGGCGGCGAAGCGCCCCCGCCGCGCCTGGTGTCGCGGTGGGCGCCGGGCCGGAGACTGTTCAACACCTACGGTCCGGCGGAGGCCACCATCCAGACCGATGCGGGCGCGCCGCTGGTGCCGGGTGAGACCGCCACGATCGGCGGGCCGATCCGCGGGGTCGGCGAGATCGTGCTCGACGCCTGGCTGCGGCCGGTGCCGCTCGGCGTCGTCGGCGAGTTGTATCTCACCGGACCGGGATTGGCGCGTGGATACCGCGATCGGATGGGTCTGACCGCGGCACGGTTCGTCGCCGATCCCTTCGCGAATCACGGGGAGCGCATGTACCGGACCGGGGACCTGGTGCGGTGGCTGCGACTGCCGGGTGGAGGTCTGACGCTGGACTACGTCGGGCGCACGGACTTCCAGGTCAAGATTCGCGGCTTCCGGATCGAGCTCGGGGAGGTGGAATCGGGTCTGCTGGCCTGCCCGGGCGTGGCCCGCGCGGTGGCGGCCGTACACCACGGCGCTCACGGCGATCGGCTGGTCGGATACGTCGTCCCCGAGCCCGGCGCCGGGCTGGACCCCGTCGCGGTCCTCGCGGTCGCCGGGCAACGCCTGGCCCCGCACCTGGTGCCCGCCACCGTGATGGTGCTCGACGCGCTGCCGACGACGGAGACCGGCAAGATCGACCGCCGCGCACTGCCCGAACCCGACTTCAGCACGGGCCGAGCCGAATTCCGGGCGCCGGTCACCGAGACCGAGACCACGCTCGCCGCACTCTTCGCGGAGGTCCTCGGCGTCGACACGATCGGGCTCGACGATTCGTTCTTCGCGCTGGGCGGCGACAGCATCATGTCGATCCAGTTGGTGACCCGGGCCAAGGCGTCGGGTCTGACGCTGTCCGTGCGAGAGGTGTTCGAGCGCAAGACCGTTGCCGAACTGGCCCGGATCGCCGTCCGCGACGACGCGGCGGCCCTCCCGGAGGAGCTGCCCGGCGGCGGGGTGGGGCCGATGCCGCTCACGCCGATCATGTGCTGGATGTTCGAGCGCGGCGGATTCGACGGCTTCTGCCAGTGGGTGATGCTCACGCTGCCGACCGGCATCGATCCGGCCGTCATCGAGGCGACCGTGCAGGCGGTGCTCGATCATCACGACATGCTGCGGGCCCGGCTGGAGCCCGAGCCCGCGCACCCGTCGGGCTGGGCGTTGCGGGTGCGGCCGACCGGGGTGCCCGCCGCCGGACTCATCCGGCGGGTGTCGGTGGCGGCGGAGCCGGACAGCGCGGCGTTCGCGGCGATCGCCGATACGGAGGCGCGGGCCGCCGCCGAGCGCCTCGACCCCGCCGAAGGCGTTGTGCTGCAGGTGGTCTGGTTCGACCGCGCCGACGGGCCCGGCCGGCTGCTGGTGGTCGCGCACCACCTGGTGGTGGATGGCGTGTCGTGGCGGATCCTGGTTCCCGACTTCGCGCACGCCGCGGCCCAGGTGTCCGCGGGGCAACCGCCGCGGCTCGCACCCGTCGGTACGTCCATGCGGCGCTGGGCACACGCCCTCGACGCCGCCGCGACGAGTCTCGGCGAACTCGACCGGTGGCGGGCGACGCTCGCCGCCGAAGATCCGCCGATCGGGACGCGCCCGCTCGACCCGGTCGTGGACCTGCAGTCCACCGTGGCCACCGTCCGGGTGACGCTGCCCACCACGGTGACCCGGGCCGTCCTCACCGCCCTGCCGCACGCGTTCAACGGCAAGGTCGACGATGCCCTCATCGCCGCGCTCGCCCTCGCGCTGACCCGGTGGCGACGCCGCCGCGGCGACACCGTCAGCGAGGCGTTGCTCACCCTCGAGAGCCACGGGCGCGATGACAGCGTCCTGCCGGGCGCCGACCTCACCCGCACGGTCGGCTGGTTCACCACCACGTATCCGGTGCGAATCGACCTGTCCGGCATCGACATCGACGAGGCGTTCGACTCCGGCGCCGCCGCGGGCGCGGTCGTCAAATCGGTGAAGGAACAACTCCGGCGGGTCCCCGGCGACGGCACCGGCTACGGGCTGCTGCGCTACCTCAACGCCGAGACCGCCCGCACCCTGGGCGCGCTGCCCGACCCCCAGGTGAGCTTCAACTATCTCGGCCGCTTCGACAGAATTCCCGACGCGGCACTCGATTACGGGTGGATGCCCGCCGGCGCCGACGCCGCCGGCGGCGCCCAGCC
>NZ_JBSGCY010000079.1:0-31284 GCF_053602115.1 Nocardia sp. NPDC004582
TAGGAGGCGATGACCGCGCCCCAGGCGGCGATGGTGCCGAGCAGGACGGCCCGCGGCGGGCACGGTGTCGACGTGGATGTCGGCGGTGTTCACCCCGGCCGCGCGCAGGGCCGCTATCTGGGCGTCGGGGGCCTCGTCGGGGGTGACCGACGCGTAGCCGATCAGCACGGCGCTGCCACAGCGCGCGCCAGCTGGCTGGGCAGGTCGTCGCGGTCGGTGTGGCTGCGGTAGCCCGGGGCCTCGTATTCGGGATGGAAGCGGCGGCCCTGGGTTTCGGCCAGCTCGAGGACGCTGGCCACCGTGGGCACGGCCTCCTCGCCCAGGTAGTGGATGGGCCCGTAGATGACGCCGGGTTCGTCGAGATCCTCGTCGCCGAAGTGCCACCCGTCTTCCTCGTCCCAGGCCAGCAAGCGCGCGTAATCGCTCCGCTCGAGCCCCTTGGCGTGCTCGTCGATGCAGATCCAGCCGTGGAGGGGCGTCGTGGTGCTGACGCGGGATTCGACGACGGGCCACCCGAAGATGCGCAGCCCCTCGGCCACGGCGCTGATGTAGGCGTGGTGCACGGTGTCGCTCATGTGTCGATAATACCCGGTAGACCGTTTTCAAGACACTCAATCGCGTGGCCGAAAATACGGATTTCTAGCCTCCGATAAGTGAATGTTATCGGCGGCAAGTGCACCCTAAGTTGGAGACGTGGGCGGTCCCCCGAATGAGTGTCGGAAACACCATCATTTTTCGACACTGGGGTGGGGTGGGACCCCGACGAAATTGTCTATCGTGCGGAAGAAGCCCGAGAGTAGTCTGAGTATTCGCGCGAGTTGGCATCTGTCGCTCGAAGGGGTGGAAATGAAAATTAGGCTCACTATCTATCTTGCCGTCGCATGCGCGTACCTTTCAGCATGGACTGCAGTGGCTATCCCCGCCCACGCGGAGACGTGGACCTCCACATCGACCTATCTTTACAACACAAAGTCCAATCTTCCTTTCACCACCGACTGGCCCTCAGGCTGCACGAATCAGAGCTGCATCCATATCCGACTGGGATCGGACAACGACCGGTCCGGTTGGTATCTCACTATGGACGATAGTGGGATACAAATACACTGGACCACCTCCAAGTGCCTGGACGTACTTAACAGCGTTACAACGAACGGAACCCCGATTACCCTCGCTGAATGCACTGGGGCCAACACTCAGCACTGGAGACCCTTCCGCAACGAGGGCGGCCTCTTCTGGAGTCCAGACGGTGATCGACTACAGAACATCGGCACCGGAAGGTGCCTCGATGCAGGTAATCCATCTTTTCCGCGGCCGCCTCAAACCGGAGCCATCCTCCAAATTTGGGACTGCGCACGCACCATCCACGAGGATTTCGCTGTCAACCAGATCTTTTCTACTGACCCCGATATCTGGCCGTAGCCGTCCCTATCGGCCGGAATCCGGCGACAAAACCGACCAGTCACCGCCGTAGCTGCCGTCACTGACGAAAGAAGCGGGGTACCGCAAACCCCATTCCTGCGCCGTCGCCGGACATGCGGCTCGGGCCTTCCGCCGCTCAGCGTGCCTACTGCTCGGGTTCGGGGTCTGTCCTCACCGGGCTCGGCAGTGGTTGCTCGAGGCCGAGATTGATGCGCCAGACCTCGTTGGGGGTCAACGGCCGCCCGAGGCGGCGTTCACGCTCTCTCAGGGCGAGATCCTGGCGCTCGAGAGCTCTGTGGCCGGAGAGGATGAATGCGGCTGTCAGGGCGAAACTGATCAGTGCGACGGCGGCTAAACCTACGGTCATGGTCGCACGCTACTCGCCCAGGTAGACAATGGCGGGACTTCTCACCTTGTAGCGGATGCCCCCGGGAGACCCGACTCGAAAGGGGTGTGGGTCGGGTCTCCAGGGAAGCCCCGCGCCGTCACCCTGGGGCCAAATGGTTGCGGGGCTGCCACCGAGCATAACGGGACGATGTCACGCTGTGTCGCGAATTCCGGCGCGAGGCAACGCTATTCAGTGTCCTGTTGGCAGCGGGATCGCGCGGGCGGTCAGGTCAACCGTGGCACGGACCCAGCTGGCGCGGCCTGCCTCGATCATGTCCAGCGCAGCCTCGCTTGTCGACGCGGCCGCACCGGTGATGACCACGATTCCGCGGCCGCGCTGCTGCTCGCGGGCCACCGCCGTGAGCCATTTGGGCTCTACGGTCGGCAGGCTGCCCCGGTAGAGCTCGCCGACGATTCCCGGGCCTGTGATGCGCACTTCGGTGGCCGTGATCGACACCGCCCACCCCGCCACGGGCCCGCCGAGAAACGACATGTCCCTCATCGGCTGGGCGCCCTGGGCGCGGACCGCTGCCTCGAACACGTCGGAGGCAGAGGGCTTTCCGTCCTCGTCGAGCATCTTCACCATGAAGCGCGGGAGCAGGATCAGCACCGGCTGCGCCGCGATGGTCCCGGCGAACAGGTCGGCCTGTTCGATGGCCGGTGGCACGGGCTCGCCCGGCTCCACGATGTACTCGTGTATCTCCACGTGTCCTATCCTCCTTCTCTTGTTCTATCGGCGCGGTTCAGCGCGCAAATCCGTTGCGGGCCCTCACATGCCGCGAGCGAGGTCGCCCCAGGTGCCACGCAGCGCAGGCTCGTCCAATTCCGCGGCGGCCGTGGGCGCGACGGCGGGAACGGCGATCGCGTCCCACCAGCGGGCGGCCCAGTCCGCGTCACCCATCGCGGTGTGGCGGAGCTCCTCGGCCGGGGGCTCGATCCCGCATGCCCGCGAGAGGGTCTCGGAATTCCACTCGTGCGTGGGGCGGCCCTCGTCGTCGGCGTGGATCCCGCGCGCGGCCAGCCATCCCACCGTCACGCAGGTCAGATCCTGGGTGCGGTAGTGCCAGCGCGGCAGCAGATGGCAGCGGCGAAGCATCGTGTCCAAGGTCAGATCGTCGAACGGGGTCACCACGCCGAGCAGGTAGGCGTCACGCGTCCAACGCTCGACCAGGACGGCGGCCTCGGCCTCGGCACACACCACGGCCTCGGCCGGGACCGGCTGCCCGGCCGGGGCGTAGCTGGGGTGGCGGTCGTAGAAGCGGCCGACCCGCAGCGCGGCGTAGGTGGCGGCCGACAGATCGACGTCGGAAACCATGAGGGTGAGGCGCTCCTCGGGGCCGTCGACCGGGCGGCGGATCATCGCTATCTCCCACGGGCGACGAAGGGCCGGATCCAGATGCGTGGTCTCGGTGTCGACGAAAACCAGTGTGCGCGAGGGAGATATAGGCATGCGCTGACGCTACCGCCACAGCGCACCCGCGCCGGCGGGAACTCGAGACCGCTAAGTCGAACAGTTCGCACTACGAGCTCGAGATCGGCGCTGGTCAGCGCTACCGTGGATGGGGGTCTGCACGGCCGTCTGAGGGGACATCATGGAGTACACCGATTGGGTTCGGCTTGACGGCCGCCGCCTGCCGCTGGTAGACGTGCGCGCCGACCCTGACGAGCACGTGCGGCTGCTGGCCGCCGCGCGGGCACACAAGAGCGCCGAATGTCTGTGCCGGACACCAGCATTGCCGCTGGTGACCCGCTGCTCGCAGCGCGGCCGCCACCACCTCGCGTGCTGGCCCGGCGAAGGGCCACGCCACGATCCGCGGTGTTCGTTCCATCGGCTCGACCCGGAGATGAGCGGCCAAGGGGCTTACGAACTATCGGCGATCCGCGAGACCGACACGGGGACGTCGATTCGCTTCGCGGCGCCGCTGGTGAGCAAGCCGGGCGAACAGCGGCCCGCGGTCGACGCGGCGGCCTGCCCAGGATTGGGCCGTAGATCGGTCGGGCTGCTCGGCCTGCTGCACTACCTGTGGGACGCGGCGAAACTGTCGGCCTGGTCGGCAGATTCACGCGGCCGCAGCTGGGGGCAGGTCGCGCGGGCACTGACCGAACAGGCTGCCCATTGCACCATCAGCCGACAGCCTGCCGAATCGGTGCTCTACGTCGTTCCGGCCTACCGGCCCGAGCGCGCCGAGGCCAATCTCGCTGCCTTCGATGCCTTCCTCGACACGCTGCGCGCCGACCGCACACAGATCCGGCGCGGCTTCGTCCTGGGCGAGATCCGGGACGTACGCCGGTCGAAATTCGGCTGGTCCTACCAGCTGGGGCAGCTGGGGCGCCAGCGGCTGGTGTTCGTGAGCGACCAGCTCGACGCCAAGCTGCGCCGTTCCTACCGCAATGCGTTCTCCGACGCGGCCGCCGATGCCGGCGGGCTACGGGTCGCGCTGTTCTACATCGAGCGCTCCAGCGGGGGCTTCGCCACAGCGGTGGACGCAGCGGTGATGCTGACCAATTCCGCCTATATCCCAGCGGATTCGTCGTATGAGGTTCGCATGGCCGATGCCCTGTCCGCGGCGGGCCGCAGCTTCCTCAAGCCGCTGACCTTCGACAGCGGCACCGGCGACGCCGTGACCGCTTCGGTGTTCCCGGACTTCGTGCTGGTCGACGAACCGGCGGCCTACGTGGAAGTCTGGGGCCTGCCGGGCCGGGAGGACTACGAACACCGCAAGGCCGAGAAGATCGCGCACTACCAGCGCACCGCCTCCAAGCTGATCGAATGGACGGTCACCGACCCGATTCCGACGCGGGCGAGGCTGGCGCGCCCGGCCGGGCAGCACCGGACGTTCCGGTATCGTTCTCGAACATGAGTTCGATATCCGCTTTCCGGCAGTGGTACCGGCTGCCGGACGGGACGCTCAGCCGATCCGGCGAACTCGTCGTGCTGCCCGGGGGGCGGGCGGTACTGCCGTCTCCGCTTCGATGTCCGGTCTGCGAACTGCCTTTTCAGCCGGGCGAAATGGTCGTGGGCTGGCAGGCATGCCGGAACTCCGACAGTGCGTGCAGCGGGCATATCGCGACCACCTGCCTGCGTGAACAACCGAACGGGCGGCTGTGCTCCGGCGCGGAGCATCAACCGCCGAAAAGGTTGGGATGCGAGCGGTTTGCCTTTGATGGCCGATAAGCGGCGACCGGCGGATGCGGGTTGCATCCACCGGTCGACAGACGTGTCTTGTTGCTCAGACTCAGTTGCGTGAGTTCTTGATCTCCGCGAAGTAGGCGGCCATCATTTCGTTCTCTTCGAACCCGAGCACGGTTTGTTCGATGTCGGCTGCAGTGAACCACCGCAGTTCTTGGCCCTCGGTGAGCGTGATCTCGTTCAGATCGAGGTCCAAGCGGGTGCGGAAGGTGTGTTCGCGCAGCCCCCAGTGCCGGTCACGGGTGCAGTGGTGCTCGATCTGGGCGGGGTCGAGCACCACCCCGATTTCCTCCTTGATCTCGCGAATCACGTTCTCGAGCGGCGATTCCCCTTCCTCGCGGACGCCGCCGAGCAGGGCCCACATGCCGGGGCACGGGATATCGGGTTTGTCGTCGCGCAGGAACAGCAGCACCTCGTCCCGGCTATTGCGGATGATGATGTTCGAGCCCTCTTGGGTGATATCCATTCAGCTGCTCCTCGTGGTCGTCGGTACGGCGGTCCCAGGCAATGGATGTGGAGCGGGTCGGGTCGCGGCGCATCGGAACCCGAGGTCGAATGCTTCGTATTCCGGTATGCCGCAGATTCGTTCACTGGTGCGGGTTTGGAGCCGCATCATCTTCCATGACCCACCACGAGCGACGATGTAACCCAGGCGCGCGGCCGCGCCGTACCCGTCGTCGTAGTGGCCATTCCCGTAGAGGTGATAGGTGCTGGCGGTCCATTCGGTGACGTTGCCGGCCATGTCCTCGCACCCGAACGGCGACACCGACGCCGGGAACATCCCTACCGGGGTGGTGGCCGGAGCGGGCCCGTGGTCGCGCCAGCGCCCGACGTACCAGCGTTTCCAGTCCGCGAGGTCGCGCAGCGGTTCCCCGGCCCAGTACTCGGCGGTGTTGGCGGCCAGCTGCGACCAGGCGGCACCCCACGGCCACGCCTTCCAGCGGGGCCCGTGGGCGGCGTACTCCCATTCCGGCTCGGTGGGCAGGCGCTTGCCAGCCCAGCGGGCATAGGCGCGGGCGTCGGCGTGATCGACGTGCACAACCGGGTGGTCGGGCCGGTCGGTGGGCGCGTCGATATCGGGATGCGGGTGACGCCATGAGATCCCCGTCATCGGCTGCCACATGTCGGGCCCATAGACCAGGCCGTCACCGCTCCGCTCCGCGCCGGTAACCCATCCGGTCTCCGCGGCGAACCGCGCGAATTCGGCGTTGGTGACCGGATGACGGTCCATCCAGAATCCCTCGAGGGTGACCGCGTGCTGCGGGGCCTCATCATCGAACCAGGTCCGCGAATAGTGCTGCGTGGCTGCCAGGGCTGCCAAATGGTCTTCCGGGGAACCGATTTCGACGATCGCGGGCGGAATCCACACCATGTTCTCGGCAGTGGTGGGCATCGTGCGCATTCGGCTCACCCGCCCATGAACGCGGAGATCACGCACACCTCGTGCTGCGCGGCCGGAAACGGCTTGTCCAGCGACTCCGACGCGCTGACGCGCACGTCGTCAATGGCGACAGCCGCGTAGCGGGGGATGGTCCCTGCCTCGGTCAGGATGCGGTTGGCGAGTGTCGGGAATTCCGCGGCGAGCCAGCGCAGCGCGTCGCCGAGGGTTTCGGCCTCGCACCACAGGTTCGTCATGTCCCGATCGACGAGGTTGCTCCAGTTGGCGGGGACGGTGAACCGGACGGCGCTCATGCTGCGGCCTCCGGTCCCTGCTGGTGGTCGCGCATCCACTCCACGGTGAGGGCGAGCCCTTCGTGCAATCCGATGTGGGGTTTCCAGCCCAGCAGCTCGGTGGCGCGACCCAGGTCCGGGCAGCGGGCCGGGGCGTCGGCCTGGCGGGCCTCGACCACATCGAGGGCTCCGGCGCCCGCGAGTTCGATCACCATCGCGGCCAGCTCGGTGATGCTGACTTCCTCGGTCGCGCCGATGTTGACCGGCCCGAACTCCTCGCATTCGAGCATGGCGCGGATCGCAGCGACGGCATCGGAGACGTACAGCAGGCTGCGGGTCTGGTTCCCGCCGTGCAGGGTCAGTGTCCGGCCTTCGAGCGCGGCCGCGCAGAACGCCGGCACCACCCGCGAATCCCCGGCCCACATGTGGGGTCCGTAGACGTTGAACGGGCGCACCACCCCCGCCCGTACACCTTCGCGGCGACGGTAGGCGACCGCGGCGGCCTCGGTGACCATCTTCGCCACCTCGTAGGCCGAACGCGGGCCCAGTGGGTCGATCGCGCCCTGGCAGGTCTCGGCCTGTGGGTGAATGTCGGTGTCGCCGTAGACATCGCTCGAGGACGCCAGCACGATGCGCGCCTCGTATGCGGCAGCCACTTCGAGGGTGTTCATGGTGCCGACCGACCCGGCCCGCAGGGTCTCGATGGGCATCTGGGAGTACATCGCGGGCGCGGCTGGGCACGCCAGGTGCACGATCCCATCCACCTCCGGCAGGTCAGCGAAGGTGGCGCGGTCGGTGATGTCGCCGATTCGCATCCCGAACCGCCGGTGCTCGATCGCCGCCGCGAGGTTCGCGCGGTGGCCGGTGGACAGGTTGTCGATCACGGTCACCTCGTGACCCTGGTCGAGTAGCTCCATCGCCAGATGGCTACCGATCAGCCCGGCACCGCCGGTAATCAACGTGTGCATGATCATTCTCCTTCGTGAATTGGCAATCAGGGCAAACGCTTTCAGTGCACGATCGGGTGCAGCGCAGCGTGCGCAGACCGGCCGCGACTCGGCGGATGAGATCCGGGTCGGTCTCCCGAACTAGTGCGCCGTCAGGGATCGGGCTGGGCGTGCGCTGCGGCAGAGCCGCCGCATCGTCGGTCTTGGTCATGGGTCCTACTCGAAAAGTTGATGACACGGCAGCCGTCGCATACGCATCGACACCGCGCGGTCCAGCCGGACCACCACGCTGGCGTGCCAGCGAGCCATATCGGCGACGAAAGCGCGGGCGGCGGATTCTTCCGCACGGAAATGCAAGGGCGGCAGCGCAGGAAATTCGACGGTTACGTGCATCTGCATGTCCTCTCGCCCCCTTTCCTATCCCTGCCGCGGGTGCTCAGCAGTCGTCGATTCCCTCGGAGACGTAGGCGTGAGCCGCGAGGAATTGCAAGCACTCGGGGCCATGCCCAGCGTGCAGCCGTAACACCGCGTCGGCTGCCGCCGGACCAGCGAACATCGCGGGGTCACTAGCGCAATCGCGGTGAGTGACCTCGCACAAGGCCATATCGAACGACTGCACCGGCGTGCCCTCCCTGAGTACTGAATTTCGCTTCCAGGCTTCGTTTCTGCCTCTGCCGGAAGTGAATTCAGCTCACCACCCACACACATGGATCAACGGGTCTACGGTGGTGACAAATGCGCCCACCGGAATCTGTCACCACCGGGAATGATGAGAGATGACCTCGCAACCTCCACGATTGCCGAACATGAACCCGAACCGGACCGGCGCGGCATTGAGACGGTGGCGCGGCACGCGAAAGCTGAGCCAACGGGACCTGGCGGCCGCCCTCTTCTGTGACCACACCTGGATCACTGCAATCGAGGCCGGGCGGCGGTGGCCGCACAATCGCGGTTGGATCGAAGATGCCGATGTATTGCTCGGGGCCGCTGGCGAATTGGTCTCGGCGTGGGATGCCGACCAAGCCGAGCGGGCCCAGGCGATCGACACAATGCGGCTACTCGAAACCGCCCGCGAAGGCTCTGAAGCACTGCTCATTTCCCCTGACGGGGCATCGCTGGACGACATCGGGCAACGCATCGTGGACATCGCCCTCAAAGCACGGCTTGAGTCCTACGACCGCACCCTGTCGCGGGCACTGGGACTGCGCTCTGAACTCACTCGACGGCTCCAGGTCGGAGCACACAGCCCGAACGCGATTCGTGACCACTACGTGGCATTGGGACGGGTCTGCGGCGTACTGGCGTACTTGACCCTGGACCTCGGACAAGCCGACCATGCCAAGGTTCACGCACAAGCGGCCTTCGAGCTCGGCGACCGCGCCGGCCACGATCAACTCAGGGCGTGGGCACGCGGCACTCAAGCTCTCGCATTCCGGTTCACCAAGGATTTCGAGCTCGCGCGCGGCGCGGCCGAGGACGGACTGAACTACGTGGGCCGCTCGACCGGGACCAGCGAACCGCGGCTGCTGTGCAGCCTTGCGGCCTCCGTCGCCAATCTTGGTGACTCGCCTTTGGCGCTCGGGCTGCTAGAGCAGGCTGACCGAGCTCGCGAGCACTGCCAGCCCGATGAGATCGCGGGACTGTTCACCTTCACTCCCGCGAAACAGATCTACTACCACGGGTTTTCGCTGATGTGGGCCGACGACATGAAGACGCTCCACCGGTCAGTCACGGCGTCGCAGGACGCATTGAATGCTTGGCAGGTGCAGCGCTCTCCCGGCGACGAAATGCTGACCACCATCTACCTCGCCATGGCGAATGCTCGAATGGGGGACCTGGACGCGAGTCTGGCGGCGGTCTCGCCAGTGCTGGAACACCCCATCGAGGCGCACTTCTCGTGGGTCCGCAAACGGCTCAATCAACTGGATAGCCTTCTGGCCCGGCACTTCCCGGACTCGAAAACGGCGCAGGAGGAACGCGAGGTTCTTCAGGCGTACGTCCACGCCGCCTGACGGTGAGAGAACTTCGGCCACCTAGCGGTTCCCGGCAGTGCGGCGGGAACCGCTAGGTGGCCGAAGCGTCTATTTCACGATCCGGACCGGCGTTTTGAGCTGCTGGTCGGCGGCGGCAATGGCCTTGACCGTCTTGTGGTGGATCCCGCCGTAGTTGCGGGTCGCGGTCGCCTTCTTGATGGCGTTGTCCGAGCTGCCTTCGTCGAGCATCCGCAGGACGGTTGCGATCTGTTCCATGGTCGGCTTGGTCACCAGGCCCGCGGCGAGGATGCGGGAGGCGCGCACTTCGCACTGGTCCGGGCCGTCGGCGTCGGTGCGAGGTTCAGGCAGGGCTCGCACCACGGACCCGGTCGCGGCACTCAGGGTCGCACTCGGCGGCGGCGTCGGCGCGGGTGGCCTCGCACCGGCGAGTGCGGATTCCTCTTGGTGCGAGGTGACGGGCTGGTGCGAGGCCGGGCTCGCACTGCTGCTCGTCGGTGCGAGGGCTGGTGCGATCTGCGGCGGTGCGGGGCTCGCAGTTGCCGGTGCGATGGGCACCGGGTGCCCGCCGCGCCGACGCGCCGCCTGGATGAGGGCGTACTCGGCGACGAGGGCAGCGGGAAGGCCAGTGGTCGCATCAAGGTTCGCACTTGCCGCTGCGAGGTCGGCTGTGCGACCACTTTCCGGCTGGTCAGGCTCTGTGCGAAGTGGTGCGAGGTCGACGGGCATCTCGGATGGGAGTGCATCATCAGCCGGTGCGAGCGGGGCGGGCGCGGAGGCGAGCGATGAGGTCGCATCGGAGGTCGCAGCAGTTGGTGCGAGGTCCATCTGCTCGGCGGGTGCGAGCGGGGCGGCCGCTGGTGCGAGGGCCGGGGTCGCATCGGTGCTCGCAGTGCGAAGTGCGAGGTGCGAGGTGGGTGCGAGGGGTGCGCCCGCGGGTGCGAACTCGGGCAGCGAGTGCGAGGTCGCATCGGCCGGTGCGAGGTACGGCGCCACCTTGGCGCGGTATTCGGCGAGTGGATCCGCATCGGCCGGGATGGCCTTGCTGGCACGGTCGATCGCTTCGGCGTACTTGTCCGACATGGCGTGATAGATGCGCATCGCGATGGCGACCATGCCGGGCGCAAGTGCGTGAATCGCGATGTCGTAGGGCTGCCAGTCTCGCAGGTAGGGGAAGGTGTTGAGCCCGAGCATGATCAGCAGCAACGCGCCCTCGGACACCAGCACCGTGCGCTTGGTGAGCTTCACGTCCCATTCGGCCAACTTCGGGACACCGACCATGAGCACGACCAGGCACACCGAGACCATGGCCTCGAGGATGTATGAGACCCAAAAGAGCATGTCCGATGCCGTGAGCTGGTTGGCCGGGTCGTGGTGGACAACGTTGTACTGGACGTTGATTGCGCTCCAGACCATTCCGCCCACGACGACTCCGCCGAGGGCTCGCAGGCTCCAGGTCCGAAACGTGTCCAGGGTCGCCAGCTTCGCGTGCGGGTTGGTCGTGCGGCGCTGGCGGGCCTGGGCCTTGCGGGCGGCGAGGATGTCGCGCCGGTCGGCGGCATTGATTTCGGCGTCGACTTCGCGCGCGGCGTCGGCGGCGTCGGCGGCGGCCTGGCCGGTCTTGCGGCGCTGGTCACGCTCGAGGCGGCGCAGCTCCTCGGCGAGGTCTCGCTCTTCGATGAGCTCGAGCTCGGAGGGAGCCGCGTTCAATGCGCCGGCCTCGCCCCGCAGCAGCGCCAGGCGCTGATGTGCCTGGTCGATGCGGGTTTTCAGCTCTGCCGGGTCGTCGGTGGTGATGACCTGGTGGTGGTCGTTGTCCCTGTCTTTGGATTTGCCGGTCCAGAGCATGATTGGCCCCCTTCTGCTTCCCGGCGTGGAATCGGTCAGTCGGCGGCGATTGCCGCGCGGACCGATTCCGGGATGTCGGTGTAGCCGGTGCGGTTCTTGCGGACGATGGCCCGCAGGGTGTCCTCGAGTTCGTCGGCTTCTACACCGTGAGCTTTAGCGTCTCCGACGGCGAGCACGGCCTGCTCGCTCCATTCGCGCAGCTTGGCCACGCGAGACACCAGCGGCAGAAACGTCTGTTCTGCGGTGCGCGCCGCAAGTCGGGCGCGGGCGTCGATGCCGGACCCGGGCTCGCTGGCGTCGGCGGCCTGGATGGCGTCGCGGACCGATTCGGGGATCTCGGTGTAGGCGGTGCGGTTCTTGCTCGTGATGCCGCGCAGCGTGTTCTCGAGATCCTCGCCGGTCACACCGGCCGCCTTCGCATCGGCGACGGCGAGCACGGCCTGCTCGATTCCCTCGCGCAGCTTGGCGACGCGAGACACCAGCGGCAGAAACGTCTGTTCCGCGGTGCGCGCCGCAAGTCGGGCGCGGGCCACATCGGCCGGGCCGGAGGTCGCTACGCGCGGCGCGGCGGCAGGCTTGCGCGTCTCCGGCGCGGATTCCTTCCGGGCAGCAGGCTGGACCGGGGAACGCTCGGCGGCCTTCGGCGCGGCGGCGGCCGTCGGCTCGCGCTTCGGCTCAGCGGCGGGCTTTTCCTGCTCCGGCTGGGTCTGGGCGGCCGATGCCGCAGCAGGCTCAGCCTTGGCAAGCTCAGCTACCGGCGGCTGCGGCGCTGGCGCGATGGCCTCGGGCTTCGGCTGATCGGTCTGTGTGACGGCCTGCCCCGGCGGTGTCGGCATGTCGGTCAGGTTTCGCCGCGACCTGGACGACGGCGGGGTCAGGGCCGCCCTCGTGCGTTCTTCTTTGGTCGTCATCAATGATCAGTTCCCCTCTTGGCGGTGAAAGCTATTGGAAGACAAGGCCGTTAGGAAGATTCAAGTTCTTCGACCACAGCCTCGTAGCCGAACAGACGAAGCGGCACAGAGTGCGCGGACCGAGCAACAAGCGTGTTGTTGCGGATCCGGGCTTTCATGACCGGGATTCCGACCGATGACAGGGCATCCTCGATGTCCCGAGTCAGAGCAGCGGAGGGATCGACACGAACGAACAGCACACGGCAATCGATCTGCCTGCCCTGTTCCTGCTCGACCTCGCCCACGAGATCGTAAGCGCCAGTGATCTGTTCGACAGTCAAGTATCCCGGCTCAGTGGGAAGGATGATCTTGTGAGACAGGCGAGCGATGTTCTTCAGGCCCTCGGGGTCTGCCGGTCCCCCATCGATGATTCGGCGGGATGCATTGCTGCCGTGGATGATGCCGTACAACTCGGCCTCCGTGTTGGCAGGTTCAACACCGTAGTTCGCGGGCCATTCTCGGTGCGCCGCACCGCCAAGTCCCAAGCCTTCGTGAGCCTTATCGGCCCAGGCCACTGCCGAATGGTAGTTGTCGTACGACACCAGATCGACGTCTTTCCCGCTGCGAACGTAGGCGAAACCGCTCATGATCGCGCATGTTGTCTTGGTGGTGCCGCCGCCCTTGATGTGCGTGCTGGCTATGACGGTGCAGTCTTCCGGCGGTCTCCAGCCGGTGTAGTCGCTAGACATAGATCGGGACTGTACGCGATCAGTTGCCGATGCGCTCGGAACTACACCCTGTGTCCTTGAATCCCATGATGTTTCGCTTCTGTGCGCGCTGGAGCGCAGGTGCGCGGTACGCGCGGTATGCGCGTACCGCGCGCGTAAATACCAAGTGTTGGACAAGAAGTCCAGGATTTCCGATGGAAACCCATGTCGTGGCGGGTTTTTCATCACGTGACATAAACCCGGGATGCGCAGAGGTGTCATTCCCTTCGATGCGACACCGCTGCATCGACGCCAGGGGGGCGCAATCGGCCATTCCCATTAGGTCGTCACCTCTCGAATCGGAGGGGATTCAGCCCGGGTTGTTCGGGACGGTCCTCCCCGGGGTGGGGGAGCCGTGAGCACGCCGGCCAAGGAGGGCCCGGCGCGGGCGATGCGGAGAAAGCTACTCCATGGCCGGGCGGGCGGGTAGCAGCGGCGAGCCGATTCGACGGTCGTTCGCCCGTTCGTTCGTTGCGAACGTTCGAACGTTCGCGTGACGATTGTCACGCGACGAACGAACGTTTAGGCTGGTCAGATGAGCCGTGAGCCCGGCCGTCCTGACGGCGGCGGTCCATCCGAACGTGAGCCGAGCGCGACGCCCGTCGGCCGATCGCCTGCTGGCGGCGGCCGGGTGAAGGTCCACGCCGACAGCGCATCCCGGTCGCGGGCCTGGCGGGAACGGCAGCGAGAACTCAGGGAGCCACAGCCCGCGGCGCCGACAATGCACGCGGTCCCGGACGGTCCCGACGCCGCGACGCGCTCGCTGGCGAGCGTGGCCCGCGATATCCGCGCCAGCCTGGCGGGAATCCAAGGGCTTTCCGACCGGATGGCCGAGGCGCTCGATGTACTGGCAGATCCCGAAGCCATCGACGGTCAACTCGAACTCGCCCGCACCGATGCTGACCGGCGGGTCGCCGAGGCCGCCCAAGCCGAGGCCGCCGCCCGGGCCGAGACGGTGCAGGCCCGCGCGGCCGAGGCCGAGCTGCGCACCGAGCTGGCCCAGGCAACCGGCGACGCGGCCGAGGCAATCGACCAGGTGACAGAGCTCGAGACCCTGCTCGGGCAGGAACGTGAGAGCGCAGCGCAGGCGGCGCGGGATCACAGCGAAGCCCTGACGGGCCTGAAACAGCAGCACAGCAGCGACCTCGCCGACGCCGACGCGCGCCGCGAAACCGAGGTGAGGGAGCTCAAGGCCGATCACCAGGACCAACTCGACACCATGCGCGCCGACAGCGATCGCAAGTTCGCCGAGGCCAGGGCTGAACACCTTGCGCAGCGCACCCAGCTGCAGAGCGACCTCGACCAAGCTGCGGCCGCGAACCGGGCACTGGAAACCCAACGCGACCGGGCAACCGCCGACGCCGACCGGTTGCGAAGCGAGCTGGCCACCGCGACCAGCGAGCTGGCTGCACTGCGCACCACCGAAGCGGGCCAGCGCGCCGAACTCGCCCAGCGCACCGCCGAACGCGATGCGGCCCGGGCAGCAACAGAGGCCGCGGCGACGGCTGCCGAACAACGTGTAGGTGATGTGCGTACGCTTCTGAATAGCCAGATCAACGACCTGCACGACCAGATCAAGGACCTGCGAAGCGAACTGGGCACTGCGCGCAGTGAGCTCGCACAAGCGCAGCGAGGTGGCAGAGATGGCTGAATCAGGACATCACGGTGCCGCACATCCTGCGGCGCTGTTCGCCGCTGAATCCCGCGCGCGGGGTGCCGGCGGGCACTCTCCGGTGACCTCCACTTCGGCCCGTACCCTCGGCAACGTGGCGCGGGTTGATGTGGTGGCGTTGGTGAACGATGCGGCGGAAAGGCTGGGACAGCTACCGCCGGACACCTCACCCACGGACGTTCTCGCCCAGGCCCACAACGGATTCGGCGCTCTCACCCTGGCGGCCGCCGTGCTCTCCGGGCAGACCAGCTCACCGGCCGTGCGCGACGAATACGCCGCAATCAGCCTGGCCGTACTCGCCGCACACGAACACATCGCCGCCGTGGTCGACGAGCAGGTACTCGACGCTGTCATCGACGCACGCGTGATCACTCTGCTCGAGGACGCGGACAACCTGCGCCGGATCCGGGCATCCGCCCGCTACCTACGTGCCGCCGCTATCCAGACTGCCGAGGCCACCCACACGGTTCTGGCCCGCATCGCAGCCTCCGACAACCTCGCGCCCGCCATGGCCGAAGAAGTCCGGCTCACCATCGGCATCATCTCCGATATCCGGACACTGTTCGACGGGCCCGCGGGCGCGCGTGCAGCTGTCGCTGAGGCCATCTTGCAGCGGATGACCGTCGACGAGTGAAGGCCAGCCCGGCACCCGGTCGGGTTCCCGCTAGTTGATGAGGGACCCGATCTGTAGTACCTGGTTCGCGAGTTCCTGGCCCCCTGTGGTGGCAACTTGGGTGCCGAGGGCCGCCAGGGCCGCCTTCATCCAACTGAGCCCCCACTTGGCACCTTTGGCGAGCAGGTTGTCGACTTCCTCGATCAATTCGCCACGGTCCTCGTCGCTGATTCCGGGTGCAGCCTCGATCTCGTCGCGAAGTTGGCCGATCGCCTTCAGGACTTCGTCGATAGACGCCCCTTGGGTGACGTTCGCGGTCATGGTGTGTCCCTGCCCGCCGATGACGTGGTTGCCAACGGTCATCGTCCCGTAGTTGTCGGCCGAGACGTTGGTGATCGGCCCGTTGGGGCCCGAATCCTGGTCGATCAACTGCGGTCGGCGCGCTGCAGCGCGGCCCGTGGGGGTGATTTCCACGTGGAAGTACTCTCCATCTGCTCGTGTGGAGCCGCCGCTCGTGCACAGACCACGGTCGACGAGATAGTGGGTCGCGTCGCGAATCTCGCGGTGCGACAGCCGCCCGCTGAAGTCATCGGCCGCCGCGCTGAGCTCAAGTCTGGCCAGGTCCGAATCGGTGGTGCTCATCCATTCGAGGACGCGGCGCAGCGCGAGCTCGTGCCGGTACGTGTCACGGGCATTGCGAGCCTGAACACGTCCGACTGGTGTCAGGTAGAAGTCGAAGCCGCCGCCCATGGTCGCAGTGTCCTCAAGGGCACCCTGCGTGACCAGCTCGTCGTACACGGCCCGCGCGTCCTCGGGCGGCACAACGTCGGCAGGGAGAGCCTCTACCGATCGGTTCTGATGCTCGTAGAGCCAATACAAGGCCCGCAGCGCGCGAAAAGTGATCATCCGCTCCCTCATGTCTTCGCTGTTCGGTTCGGCCGCACCGGGTCCTGGCAATTCCGGCCGATTGATCAACGTCGATCGAACTGGGCCGGTTCCAGGTCAGTGGTGGGTGGTTGGCTCGGCTGGCGAGCGCACCCGCCGGCCAACCGACAACGGCATCGGTGCTGGTCAAGCCATTGCCGTTGCGCTACACGCGGTTACCGCCGGAACCCTCTGGTGCCGAACGAGTGTCGAAAACACGATCAGTCGCGATTCCGACACTCGCGCTCAGCTGCTCAGCGCTGATTCCGGCTCTCCCGCAACCGCTTCCGGTAGGCGCGGCTATCGAACTGGCGGCCCTCCTGGCGCCGCTTCTCCGACGCCTCGCCCAGGGTCTGGCGCGCCGCCATGGCGGCCTTACGACCGTCACCGTTGAGGGCCTCCTCGCGCCGCTGGTCGCGCTCGTCCTGGATCGCCTTGCGCACGGCTTCCACACCCGCGGCGGCCGCGCGTTCGATCTTCGCGGCTTCCTCGGCGCGTGCTTCGTCGCCCGCGCGAATGATCTGCGGCCAGGCCAGATCGACCTTTTCCAGCATCCGCCGGACGTAAGACAGCGGATGCAGCACCTCGCCGCGTGGGCGCAGCTCCCGGTGCAGATCCTCTGGACGCCAATCGAACTCGGCGGCGGGCCCTAGAACGTCTGCCCACGCGTTCGGCGAGTATCGGTGTGCCCATCGGGGTGTTCGTGCGTCTCCGAGCCACCTGAGTGCCAAAATGAGGCCACGCTGATTCGGGACGGTCGATTCCCACTCGGCACCGCTCTTATCGATGCTGCGCGAAGCGCCTTTTCCACAGTTCAGCCCAAAGTGAGAACCACTAGAAATCTTCCCCCTCCCTGCGGGGGGGGAGAACCTTTCAAGGTGGGTTGCCATTTTGCTCTGACCGGCAGAAATGCGCTTCGACTTACCCACCGGCTTATCCACAGGGCGAGCACCGCGCGGCGGGTGCAGCGACCACACGCTCGCCCATCCCCGGGACTTGTCTCCGACCTTCCACGACGCCATGCGCTCGACCAGAGTCCGCTGGCGGCCGCGCATGACTTCGGTAGCGACTCCGAGTAGCAGCATGGCCATCTTCGCCCGGCCTACCTGCCGGGCTTTCAGGCCGGTCTGCTCGGCGATGGCGGCGTTGGTCAGCCGCGAATTCCGGCCGGTGCCGTGATCGGCGGCACCGGCCATCACCTGGACAACCTTCATGAACGCGCGCTTGGACACTCCGCCGCCGGTCGACTTCTTCCCGGCGGTGCGGCGCACCAGGATGGGGCGGATCTTGCTGTACTGCGCGTCGTATTCGTGGTCGCAGGATCGCAGGAAGCTCGCGCGGTCGTCCCAGCAGTGGACGACGGCGGTCGGCGCGTCGTCCTCGTGGGCGACCAGCTGCACGCGGCACAGGCGGCGGCACGCGGCGTCGATTCCGCCCATGGCCGCGATCACCCGCGGCGAAATCGCGGTGCACTGGTGGCCGCACACGCGGCCACGAACGATCTTCGGGGGGCACTTCGCCTGACCGCGACGGCGGCTGTCCGGCCGCGATCCGCGATAGCGGCCGCCCAGTGCGGCCTCGATGGTGTCGTACCAATCCCGCAGATTCTCTGCGCCTGCGGCAGCCGCCGGGACGGTGGTTACAGAGTGGCTACTAGAGAGGACACGCGCCGATTCGGTTGTTGCGTGCTCAGGGCGTGCGATATCCTCAGACCTGTGGTCCATTAGAACCTTTCCTGCATAGTCGGGTTATGGACCGCGCAGCGGACGAGGTGATGACTCGTCCGCACGACCTCTGTCGAAGGGCTCTCGGGTTACCAAGCCGAGGGCCCTTCGGCCGTTGCGGGTCCGATGGGTACTGCGTGTACTTCGTTCTTGCGCTTCTCCGTCTCACCTGCCCCGTTGGGGTGCAGGGGAATTCAGCTCGCTTTGAGGTCCTGCATCGACACCTCGATGAGGGCCGCCTGCTCGGGTTCGCGGCCGATGGCTACGGGCGGAAGTCCGTTCCGTAGCGCCTCCTCGACGACTTCCCAGAGGTTGATGTTCTGGTACTCCGCTGTGTCCTGGGCCCGCTTGACGAGCCTCTTGTCGATCTTGACGAAAAGGTCGGCAATGGCATCTTTGTCACGGCGGTGCCGCTTGGGACCGTTGCTGGTTCTACGGCGGGGCATAGCAATATAGATATCAGTCCGGCGCGCTTCGGTGCACGCGACGCGCCGAAGTTTTCGGATTCTCAGCGCCGCATCGCGATTCCATCGCCGGATCGATCACCTTGGCCGGTGATCGATCCGGCACCGAACGGGAATTCAGATGCCCTCGTGGCGGGGCTTCTCCCGCGCAATGAACGTGCGCGCGAACATGTTTGGCTCGCAGATGTCCCATCCGAGGCCGGAGTGGGTGACCCAGAGGCCGGTCCAGAGCAATTCGGTGTGGAACTCGGCCTGTGCGGTGCATTCAAGCTGCCATCCGCGATCAGGCGTGGGATCGGGCGAGATTGGTGCGCCTGCGTCGAACAGCGTCTGAATGGTGTCGACGCTGCCGTCCCACTGCCATGCTCTGATCTTGGGGTACCGGGTGGTGAACTCGTGTGCTGCAGGGTTTTCCGGCACAGGCGGCCTCTCGCGGTCGTGATTCTGATGCGGGCGGCGGCAGGTTCAGCTGGTGGGCCGGGGCGGGGCGGCCATGGCGCGCATGGCTTGTGCCCGCTCCTCGAGGATCTGCTGTCGCCGTGCGGCCATGGCGCCCGCGGCGGAGCGGCCTTCGGTGATCGCCTCGACGATGGCCTCGACGTCCTCGATCGCGTCGCGGGCTCCGGTGCCGGCGGCGGGGCTGATCGCGTGGTCGGCGTCGCCGAGCAGGATCACCGGCACGTCAGGGCTTTTCGCGTCCTCGATCGGGACGTTGCGGGCGTTGTGGACGTGGACCTCGGGGGTGGCGGCGAGGACTTTGCCGATGAGGCCGCTCAGGTGCGGGGCAGCCGTGTGCACTGCGTCGGCCCAGGCGTCGACGGGCTGCACGCCGAGCTCCTCGACGGTCGCGGCCGGTCGGGTGAGGCGGGCGAACCACACGGTCACCTGGTCGTTCCAGAAATGCCCGAATGTGGCGGCCGGGAACGGCTTCTCGCCTTGCACTCCCTGGAAGTGCAGGGTGTCGGGGGCGGTATCGAGTGCAACCGGGCTGCTGGTGGTGCCGTAGATGACCACCTGGCCGCTGTAGACCGGGATGCGCGTCGGTTCGATCCCGGCGCGAGCGGGGGAATCGATCCCGTCGGCGGCGAACACGATTCCGCCGGGCACGATGGTGTTTCCGTCGACAGTGAGAGCGCCGTCCGGGCTGACTGCGGTCACCGCGCTCTGATAGTGGCGGGTGGCCGACGTGTTATCGAGGTGGGCGTTGAGCACGCGCATGAGCGCGGCACGGTGGTACTGGCGGTGCCCATCGGAGGGACGCACACGTTCCGGGGATCCGCTGTACTCGACGCGCAGCGTGGTGAGCGGGTGCGATACGGCCTCGAGGTCGGCGGCCGGGACTCCGAGGCGCGCGAGAGCTTCGTGCCCGCGGCGATCCATGATCAGGAATGCACCGGGCCGGGCGTCGCGGGCGTCGCGCTCGTAGAGGGTGACCTCGAGCCCGCGGTGAGCGAGTGCGGCCGCGAGCACCGTGCCCGCGATGCCGCCGCCGAGAATGGTTGCCGTCGTCATGAGGTGAGTCGTTCCTTACGGTCGGGTGTGGGCGTGCAGCTGGTCGGCGAGATCGAGCAGGTTGTCGAGGTCTGAGCGTTCGACGGCGAGCAACTGCACCGCTGGGCGCGCGTCGTCGTCGGCGTCGACAAGTCCGATTCCGGTATCGCGCACTTCGGCAATGACTTTCGCGATCTCGGCCGGGTCGTCGTGCCCCTCAGCAGAGAGCAGGTCACCGAGCCAGGGGCTCATGGTGAGCAGCCGGTCACGGATTTCGGTGCTGGTCGTGGTGAGCGCGGCGTGGGGCCGCAGCAGCAGCGGCGTGCGACCGCTGCGGGGATAGGTCAGGTTGGCCGGAGAGATCTCCTCCAGGGCGGCCAGCAGCGGCCGCAGGCGGCGATTGTCGCGCAGCGCTCGGCGAAGGCCCTGCAGCTGTTTGGTGCGGTGCGCCAGCGCCACCGCTCCGAAGCTCGCCACGAACAGGGTTGCGCCGCCGTAGAAGCACACCGCCGACAGTTTCAGGATCAGATGCACGCTGTCCGAGCGTGGGCTCGTGCCCTCCTGGATGAGCAGGATGGTCAGCACCCGCAGCGGGCTCGCGGCGGTGAGGATGGCCTGGCTGACCGCGGCCATCCACATGGCGAACCGCAGGGGACCGGTGGCCGCCCGCGCGGCGCGCGCTGCCAGCCAGCAGGCAGCCATGCAGGCCAGCGGGAAGAACGCGAGCTGGATCAGCACGTGGTAGCGCACGACCTCGGGCCGGTGGAAGTCGTAGAACGCCGCGCCGGCCGGAACGGCGCGGGCGACCCAGATCAGGACGGCGAGGTCGACCAGCGACAGGGTGACCACTCCGGCGACCACTCGCCAGGCGGCCCGGCTGGCCTCGGCGTGCGCGTAGTAGGTGCAGATGCAGCTCCACACAATCATGAGCATGGCCACCTGGACCGGCCCCCAGAGGAACGGGTGCGCGCCGCGCTGGCGGCCCAGGGCGATGATCAGGGCCTCGATCACGACGTTGGCGGCGGTCGCTGCCATGGCGATGGTCACCAGAACCGATGTGAAGGTGGGCCGCAGGATGCTCTGATAGCCGCGCCACGCCCCGATCAACGTGACTGGGACCAGGCGCACCAATTGACCGGTGTCGAAATGGATGTCGACGTTGCTCAGGCCCATGTGATCTGGTCCTCGAATGCGCGCGCGAGGCGTCGGGAACCCTCGGTGTTCTGGGCGGGCAGGCGGCTGGCGGCGTCGAGTCCGACCATCGCCGTGTACAGGCGGGCCACGTATTCGGCGTCGCGCTCGACGATGTTGGAGTAATTGCCGGTGCGGTGGGTGCTGGCGGTGATTCCGGCCGTGCCCGGTTCGGTGGTGCCCAAGACGACGTGGGCCCATTCATGGATCAGCGAATGCGCTTGATGCTCTGGGCTGGTGGCCGAATGGTAGTAGAACTCGATGCCCTCGGCGTCGCAGAGTGTGGCGGAGAAGAATCCGGGCATGGGGAAGTCGTAGGGTTCGACTGTGATCGGCAGGCCCAGCCGTGCCGAGAGTGCATCGATCGCGGCACTCACACCCTTGGCCGGGTCGACGCCGATATGTCGCAGTAGGCGCCCCGTCCGCCGTCGCAGGTACATGTACCGAAGGGGAGTGGGAACCCACTCCGGCGGCGGAACGATCAGCGCCTCGAGCAAGGACTGCTCCTAGTCGTCGGGACCTTCACGCGATTTGCGTTTCGAGACAAACATATCGAGCAAACCGGTGAAGGTTTTCACGTCCTCCTCCGACATATCGGCCATCCGCCGCGCAGCTGTCCGGATTGTCGGATTTGCTTTGAGGATGCGCTCGAGGATCTCGCGAGTTTCAGATTCCTCGTCTTCTGCGTCGGCGGTCGCATCGAGGGGGCTGGCCGAAACCGGTTCCGCGCCATCGGAGTGCGCTCGTGCTGCGGACCCCTCGACCCACTGCAGCGCGGTGTCGAGCTTCTCGAAGGTCTTCGAGCTGGGGGTGTTCCACTCCCCGCGCAGGATCTGGGTCAGCACCGGAACCGACGGCCCACCAGCACGTTGCACCCCGGCCAGGCTCAGCCGAAGCTGCTGGATCCGCTGCCTGACCGCGCGCTGAAAGTGCTCCGTATGCCCACCGACATGCTCCATAGGAACAGATTCTATCCCCAACGGGCCCGAATTTTTACCCATAAGTGCGCCCCCAATTCCTCCAGAGGCAAAATTTCGGCGAAATTTTGTTGCATCGTGGTCGATCGAGTACTAGCCTCCTAGAACAAATAGCTATCGACCAGCGCAAACGGTCAGAGGCGACTCGCCAAGGGGTTGGCGCAGTCGGCTCGGTTGAGGTGCAGGGGGCACGCAGGATGCAGGGAAAGGACAGTCGCCACTCGACGACGAACAGCGTCGAGTCGGCCCAGATCCACCCGCACCATGTTTGCTGTGCGGTATCGCAGTCCTTCTCCACCCGACATGCGGGCAATCCAATTACCGGCCGGTGTACGGAATTCTGGAACGCAATCTCACGCCTTTCGCAGTCGCTCCGCGCGGGCGTCGTTGGTGCGCTGCCACACCTGCGCCACGACGTCAGCACCGACGCCGTAGAGCGCGCCCAGCTGCGCGGCCCGCTCGGCATTGACCGGCGTGCGGCCGCGTTCCATCCGGGCCACCACCGTGGAGGAAACCCTCAGCGCCACAGCGACGTCGTCCTGCCTGAGTCCGGCCTGAACGCGCAGGTGATCGAGCATGCGGCGAGATTCCGGCACCGGGACCAGTTGACTGATATCGATGTCGAGCGCCTTGGCGATGGCCGCCAGAGTAGCCACGCTGGGCTGGGAGACGTTGCGCTCGAGCGCGCTCAGCGTCGCCACGCTCACCCCGGCCATATCGGCCAGATCTTCCAGGGTCAGCTTCGCCCGGTCCCGGAACGTGCGAAGGCGCGCAGAACTGAAGTGCTGCACTCCGCGTCGTGCCACCCGCGCTCCTCGGTTATCGATGGGTCGGGTCATTCTCACGCCTCCAGGTCACTAGAACTGCCAACACTGTGTTCAATTCTGGAACTCTAAAGTAGAGTTGCGGGGGAGAACAGGCAGCAAAACGACGGAAAGAACGGAGGGACCACACCACATTCGGCGGCGAACGCCGCGACAACTGAAGAACCTCCCCCTGCTTCCAACAGAGGGAGGTCCGATTCAGAACCTTCCGCTGCTTCCAACAGCGAAGGCCCGGTTAAGAACTCCGGCCCACAGGCTTCCAACCAACAGCCGGAGTGACGTGCAGAAACAAGGAGAGCCTCTGCCATGTCCACCCTAAATCGCTCAGATGACAGCGAACGTAACGATGTGCTTGCGACCCGGCCCGGCCCTGGTCGCGCCGGCGGTGTGCACCGCGCGCACCGGTCGGTGAGCAACACCGCCCGCGCGGCGGCCACCTTCGCGACCACGGCCGCGATGCTGCTCGGCGCGGCCGGTGTCGCCAACGCCGTCCCCAATCAGCCCGGCGTCACCGGGCCCTCGGGAGACCAGCCGGGCGTGACGACTCCGCCCACCCCGCCGCAGGTCGTCCCCGCCCCGGTGCAGACCCAGGAAATCCCGGTCGCACCCCCGCGCCCGCGCCCCCAGCAGCAGATCACGCCGCAGCCCTCGGCACCGGTGACCCACGATGACCCCGGCACCCCCGAAGCGCAGCCCGAAACCACCGTGCAGGTCGTCATCGACCCGCACCTGCTGCGCATCGGCACGCAGAACGTGGTCGCCCCCGACTTCATCCCCACCGACGCCGTCCACCAGGCACAGATCTACTCCGACATGGCCGAGTGGAACGCCGCCGCGCTGTTCGACGCGCTCGGCTACCCGCGTGACCGTGCCGACCACGCGGCGGCCGCCGCGCTGGCCGGTGGCACCGTCGGCGGTTACTTGGGTGGCGTGGTGAGCGTCCCGATTGCCGCGATCGGCGGATGCATCGCCGGGATGGTGGTCGGTGGCCTGGCTGGCGCGGCCATCGGCGGCATTCCGACCGCTGGTGCGGCCGCACCGCTGGGTGCCGCGATCGGCGGCACCGTGGGCTGCATGGTCGGTGGTGTCGTGGTGGGCGTGCCTGCCCTGGTGGCCGGTGCCGCCCTTGGGGCGCTGACCGGCGGCGCGATCGGCAACGGGCTCGGCGACCAGCTCGACCAGGGGGCCAAGGGCGTTGCCGACCCGGCCCCGGTCGTCGAGCCGCAGCCGGTTTCCGCGCCCGCGGCCGCCCCGGCCCCGGTCCGTGATGTCGTCGAGCAGGTGGAGGCGTCGGGCCCGGCCGGTGCGCAGGTGGTCACCTCGCTGCGCCAGGCTCTCGACACGATGCCCGTGATGGATGCCGAGCAGGTTCCCGCGCCGGTGGCCGACGCGGTCAACGGCGGTATCGCTGCCCTGCAAGGGCTGTTGGGATGAACCCGCTGCTGCGCGGCGGCGCAGCGGTGGTTTCGGTGGCGGCGACCGCATTGCTCGTCGCCGCCCCCGGCACCGCTTCCGCGGATGAACCGCCTTCGGGCGAATGCCCCGTGCTGTACACCCTGGGCGTGCAGGGCACCGGCGAATCCTCGCCGGACGCAGCCCCTTCCACCGACACCGGCATGCTGAGCCTGATCATGAAGCCGTTCCTGGCGGCCTCGCAGGACGCCGGGGTGCGGGTCGACCGCGCCTATGTCCCTTATGAGGCGTCCTTCGGTGGCGCCACACCGGGCGGGCAGTCCAGCTATTCGAACTCCGTCACCGGCGGCGAGTCCAAGCTCGCGCAGATGGCGGGCGACTTCCTGAAGCACTGCCCGAACTCGCGGCTGGCGGTGTTGGGTTACTCGCAGGGCGCGAACGTGGCGTCGGTGTTCGCCCAGAACGTCGGCGCGGGCAAGGGGTCGATCCCGGCCGACAAGATCGCGGCTGTGGCGCTGTTCGGGGATCCGACCCGCAACACCGGTGCGACCGTTTTCCCGGGTGCGCCTGACCGCAAGAGCCCGACGGCCGCGCCTGGCTCGGCGGGTTCCGCGGTCAACGAGCTCGAGCAGATCGCGCTGACCACCACCGCCAGCGGCGGCGGCATCGGCACCGAAGGCGACAAGGCTGTGTCCTACGGCAAGCTCGCCGGGCGGGTGGCTTCGTTCTGCGCGGCTGGTGATCTGGCCTGCGATGCACCGGACAAGGCTCCGATCCTGCACGCCATCGCCAATATCGCCGGACAGGCGGAATTCGGTGGTGACCCGATTCGCGCGATCGGATCCATCGTGCAATCGCTCGCGATGACCGGCATCAAGACCGTGACCAATGTCGTCAACAACGACATCTCCGGGAACTCGCTGGCCAACCTGAGCATCTCGCCGAAGAAGTCGATTTCCAAGCGGCTGGAAGAAGCGTCGGATCCGCGCAGCCAGCTCGACCCGAACAGCGTGCTCACCGCCTTGTTCAAGGTCGGCTCGATCGCGGTCAACTCCGCGATCACCGTCGCGAAAACCATTCTGACACCGGCCAATATCGCCGAGATCGCGACGGCGGGCCTGGCCGATCCGGTGGCCGGGCTGCTGGCGTTCGGAACCAAGCTGGTCGGGGCCCTGCCTCAGCTGATGCCCCCGACCACCGGAATCAAGTTGATCAGCCAGGTTTTCACCGCCTTCACCGAGAACCTCAAAGACAACTCGGACATGCTGCTGGCCTCGACGTGGACCAAGTACGGCGATGTGCTGGCCCGCCACGGCAGCTACCAGCACGATCCGGTGACCACCGACGGCAAACCGGCCACAGCGTTCGTGGCCGACTGGCTCGTCGCCGCCGCCCGCGACATCAACGGGGCCGTGGCCTCGGTCAAGGCGTCCGGGTCGGCCGTCCCGACCTCGGGCACGCCGAAACCGTCTGCCTCGCAGCCCAGTTCACCGGCTCCGTCGGGCACCAAGACGCCGTGGGTTCTCGAACTCGCGCCGTCGCGCACCTCACCCGCGCCGGGAACCCCCCCGGCGAACTGAAAAGACGGGTCGCTCGGAAAACCGGGCCGGGCGGACCGAAACGACGGCAGGGGCTTCGATTCGAGGCTCTTCGTCGCAGCCCCTGCCGTCCTCGTCACCCCCTCGACTTTCCCGTCCGATCCCTCAACCCACCCCAGTAAAGGGAGGTGAGCAAAAGTTGTTCCCGCACAATGGCACCGACGGCCAATCTCCGAGCCCCATCGACGGGTGGGACACGTGGCTCAAGCCCGATCAGGCCGCACCGGCTGAGGTCGGTGAGCCTGCCGCAGGTGATGCGGTCTGGTCCCCGGCGGCCGCCACACCGGCCGCTGAGCCTGGCCCAGACGACTCGCAATGGTCAACCTGGCTGCAGGACGCGGCGGCCGTCGAACCGGCGGTCCCGGACCTAACGCCGCCCGCGGCTGCGCGCTCGCGCAAGCCGATCCTGTTCGTCGTTCTCGGTGGCGTCGCCGCCGTGGTGGCCCTGGGCGCCGGCGCGGCTGTGCTGATGTCCTCGACCAGCCACACCTCGGCTCCGGCGCTTCCGGTGCCGCCGTCCACCGTCCCGGCCGCCACCACATCCGCGGCGGTCACCATGACGGCCGCACCGGATCCGGTGCTCGGCGGCGGCCCCGGCTGCGATCCGGTCCGTACTCCGAATCTCGTGCGAGGCAACGGAACCGGCGCGAAGACGTCGCCCGCCGATGTCGTGCTCGCCTTTCAGCACGCCTACTACGTGACCCGTTCCGGCGCGGTCGCGCGCAGCTTCACCACCCCTGACGCACTGGTGCCGACGGCCGAGGTCATCGACGGCGGAATCGCCACCATCCCGCAGGGCACCCGCTACTGCGTCTCGGTGTCGCCCGGCCCGGATGGTCAGTGGTCGGTGGTCGTCACCGAGATTCGCCCCGATACCGGCGTGCAGAGCTACCCCCAGCTGGTCACTACCACCGTCGTGGGCGGTCAGACCCTCATCACCCGGATCGGGGCGGCGCAATGACCGCTATCGAGGTCCGCCCACAGGTGCGAGTCGAATCCGGCGGGCAGCTCGCGCCCCGGCTGCGGTCTCCGCGCTCCGGGCTGTCGTTCGCGTCGGTCGTCGCGCCGCCGCTGGATCGGCGAGCGCCGGTGTGGGAGACCCTAGTGCCACACCGTGAGCGCCGGGCTCCGGCGGTGTGGCTGCTGGGTGCGCACGGCGGCGCGGGGGTGTCCACCCTGTCCCACATGTTGGCACCCGCGGCCGACTGCGGGCGGCGCTGGCCTGCTGGCGTCGGCGGTGAATCACCGTTCGTGATCCTGGTGGCCCGCGAAACCGTGGAGGGCCTGACCTGGGCGCACGACCTGCTGCGCCAATGGTGCTGCGGGCAGGCCGGGGACTCGGTGCTCGTCGGCCTGATCACCTGCGCCCATCAGCCCGGACGCCAACCCAAACCCATTCGGCAATACCTGTCCCTCGTCTCCGACCTGCTCCCTGAGAACGGGTTGTGGCGCGTGGACTGGCAGCCCGACTGGCCATTGACCGAGCTCAAGGCCCTGCCCACCTGGACCCCGGGCACCGACCGCCCGGCCAAGGGAGCCGACCCGCTCGCAGCCGTGCGCGACCTCGGCGAATCGGTCCTGAAATCCCTGATCGAACTCACATCCACAGCCGCACACCGCGACCCCCAAGGAGAACAGCAATGATCACCCACCTGATGGCCAGCACCGAATTCCTGGCCCAGCTCGACCAGAACATCACGCCCCAGGCCCCCGCCGGCTCCAACGGCATCATCATGCTCCTGCGCATCGGCATGTGGTTCGTCCTGATCTCCGGAGTCGCCGGGGTCATGTACGGCGGCGGCCGGTTCGCGTGGGAGAAGTTCAACGGCGGCGCGATCGAATCCCCCAAGATCATCGCTGGCTCGCTGATCGGCGGCGTGTTCGCCGTCTCGGCGAGCGGGCTGATGAACATGGTCATCACGGCGACCCAGCAGTCATGAACACCACCTCAAACGGGGAACTCGTCCCGACCGGGCCGCCACCGATGACCGAGCCCGACGTGCTGTGGATGTGCAAACTCGCCCTCATCGGGGGCGTGGTGCTCGGCATCGCGCTCGCGGTCGCGGCCGTGTTCTTCCTGATCCGCGGCCGCCGCAGTGCCGCGCCTGCCACCTCGGCATTCGCGACCACCAGGGAAGGCGTCGGCCTGCTGCTCAGCGGTGTCGCGAGCGCGGCGACCGGGGCCGTGCTGTGGATGGTGCTGCCGCTGTGAACCCGACGACTCTTGTGTTGGCAAAGCAATTGCCCGCCACCGTCACTGGCGAGGTGCGGACCCTGCTCGAACACGGGCTGTGGGTGGTGCTGATGGTCTGCATGACGGCCTTGCTCGCTTCGGCGGGCGGCCTGATGTGGTCCAAGGCGACCGGCCGCACCCTCATCTTCGCGTCGGCGTCGATCGTCAAAGCTCTCGGCGCCGGTGTGCTGGCCTCCAGTTCGCTGCTGTTCGCGACCAATTTCCTCTTCTCCGTCCGAAGCTGACAAGGCCACCGGATTTCGTTCTCACACAAGGAGTTTCGCAATGCGTCGATCAGCGCACCGCGCGGCCGCCGCCTGGGTGGCCGCCCCGGTCGCGGTCCTGCTGTCGGTCACTGGCTGCGGGAGCGACCATTCGCCCGCCAAACCCGCCAAACCCGCGCCGCCGGACCTGACCAGCGCGCCCGCCAGTGTGCACTGGGTGACCTACCAGGGTGTTTCGCTGCCGGTCAGCAGCAAGGACGGGCCCGCCAAGATCGGTGATGCCGCGACCGGGTTTTCCCACACGCCCCAGGGCGCGGCCATGGCCGCGATCAACCTCTCGACCCGCGTCACGCTGGCCCCGGATGAGAACTGGGCCACCCAAGCCGCTCAGTCGTTGGTGAGCGGCCCGGCCAAGGACGCGTGGGTGCTGGCGCGGGCCCGGGTCTCCATCACCCGCACCGATCCGGCTGCGGTGCCGCACATTTCCGGCTACAAGATCACCTCCTGGACCCCCGAGCACGGCGTGGTGACCGTATTCGCCACCTACCCGGACAACTCCATCGCTGGCAGTGACACCACGGTGTCGTGGATCGGCGGGGACTGGCGGCTCGAACTGCCGGATCCGGCCTCACAGACTCCGACGGTGCGCTCCCTCGACGCGGTCCCTGCCGACGCGGTGCGCATGGAGGCGAAGCGATGAGCGAACAGCCCGAGCGCAACGCTGCTGAGCGTGACAGTCGGTCCTGGGTGTTGATCGCTTCGGTGGTGTTCGTCGTTCTCTTGGTTGTCGTCGGCACGGTCGTGCTGCTCACCCGTGGCGGTAGCGATTCCGACTCGGCGACCACCACCTCGCCCAGTGCCACCCCGACCGGAATAGCCACCGGAGCAACAGGATTCGGCACGCCCGAGGTCGACAGCTTCGGCCGACGGGTCGACATGCCGAACAACCCTAATGGCCAACCCCTCGACCAGCTCCCGGCTGCGCGCAAGCCGTCGGATCCCGACTGGCTCACCACTGCCCCTGCCGGCACCCGCGACAAGGGCGGATGGCAGCGCGTCTACGGCGTGGTCGTGCCCTTCTCCACCTCCGACGGCCCGACCCGGATCAGCGACGGCGTGCCTGGCGGATACAGCCATACCCCGCAGGGTGCGGCGCTGGCGGCGTCGTTCGTGATGTGGGAGTCACTGGCTCGCCCTGCCGATCGACGGCTGCACGAGCAGATGGTTGTCATGACCCCTGCCGAGCTCGCCGAGTTCGATCGGCTCAAGGCTGCCGGGAAGGTGCCGGACCGGCTGGCGGACGCAGCGACCCGCTACATGCTTGCCCCGGATGCGTTCCGGATCGTGTCGTGGGCTGACGACTTGTGCGTGTTGACGCTGGCGACCAAGGCCGAGCCGGACAAGAACCGCACACCTCGCTGGACCTCGAGCCAGCTCGCGATGGTGTGGGACGGCGCTGCCTGGAAGCTTCGCCTTCCCGTCGACCGCAAGGTCCCCCAGGAAACCATCTACAGCCTCGGGGGGTGGACGCAGTGGTGAGCACGGTTCGACCGATTTCCGACACTCCGGCGCTGCGGTGGGCGCTGGTCCTGGTCCTGGTGGTGCTCGCGGCGTTGATCGGCCCAGCGGCCGCCCACGCCGACGACAGCAGCACCTTCGGCTTCAACACCCAATGCGACCAGGCGCACGATGCCCTGCAGGGCCTCGACATCCCCGGGTTGCCGATCCTGAGCGACGGCGTATCCGCGCTGTGCAAGGGGGCCAACGTCGCGACCCATCCCGGTGACGCGGTCAACGCCGTCAAGGATGCGGCGTGGGATTCCACGTTCGGCAAGGTCGTCGATTCGCTGCTGACCGGCCTCGGTCAGGCGGTGTCGCTGGCGCTGACCTTCTGGTCCTCGGTGCCCAACTCCAGCGTCGAAGACCTGCCGAACCTGACTGCGAAGGTCCGCGAATACACCGACGACATTCAGGTGTTCCTGCTCGCGGCCTCGTGGATGTTCGTCGCGGGACGGCTGGCGTGGGCGAAGATGTCCACCGCCGTCGATGAGGCCCGCGAAGGGTTCCAGGTGCTGTTCCGCACCGCGTTGTCTTCGGCGGTGTGGACCAGCGCCATCGTGGGCGGCACCCGCGCTGCGGATGCGTTCTCCGAGTGGGTGATCGACGATTCGACCAACGGGAACGCCAAGGGCATTGCCGAGGCCATGATCCAGACCCAGGCGCTGACGTGGTTCTCCCCGGGTCTGATGATCATCTTCGCCATTGTCGGGCTCTTGTCCGGACTGATGCAGGTGGTTCTCGCGATCGTCCGGCAAGGACTGCTCGCGGTCGTGGCCGGGGTGCTGCCGCTGGCGGCGGCCGCCAGCGGCAGCCGCACCGGGCGCGGGTTCTATGACCGGTTGCTGCTGTGGTCGGTGGCGTTCGTGCTGTACAAGCCGATCGCGGCCCTGTGCTACATGACCGCGTTCACCGTCGCGGGCACCAACAACAAGCTCGATTCCAACACCCAGCCCGACTCCGATACCGCCGTGCGCGCCCTGGTAGGCATCGCACTGCTGTGCAGCGTCGCGTTCGTGCTGCCCGCGCTGATGCGACTGCTGTCGCCGGTGGCTTCGATGGGCTCGGGCATCTCCGGTGCTGTCGCGGGCGGGGGCCTGATGGGCGCCATCGGTGGCGCGGTGGGCATGGCGGCCCGCATGCCCAGCGGCGCGGCCTCATCGCACGGTTCCGGCGCGGTCCGTGGATCCGGCGGCGGCGGTGGAGGCGGCGGCAGTAGGCCGCCGTCGGGCGCCGCACCCGGTCCCAGCGGCGGGGGCGGGGGTGGCC
>NZ_JBSGCY010000080.1:0-30132 GCF_053602115.1 Nocardia sp. NPDC004582
TCCGGCGTCGACTTCGACACCGGTCGCGACGAAGACGACCACCAAACCGGGGCCGCCGCGGACGGTGCCGGCGCGGCGGCGGATGCGGGCGGCAAGGCCGCGGGTAAGGCGAAAGCGGCTGCCGCCGAAGCCGATCCGGGGAGCAAGGACGAGGCCGCGGCCCAGGAGATCGCCGCCGGGTACGCCATGGAGGGGGTGGCGCTGGAGCTGGGCACGGTGATCGTCGGCGGCACCGTGCATCCCGACGCGCGGGTGCGGATCCCGATGAAGACCATGAACCGGCACGGACTCATCGCGGGTGCCACCGGTACCGGTAAGACCAAGACCGTGCAGGGCATCGCCGAGCAGCTCTCGGCGGCCGGGGTGCCGGTGGTGGTGGCCGATATCAAGGGCGACCTCTCGGGGCTGGCCCAGCCGGGGCAGTCCAACGAGAAGCTGCTGACCCGCGCCCAGGAGACCGGCGACGCGGACTGGAAGCCGCAGGGGTTCCCGTGTGAATTCGTCTCCCTCGGCACCGGCGGGATCGGGGTGCCCATCCGGGCGACGATCACCTCGTTCGGGCCGATCCTGCTCAGTAAGGCGCTGGGGCTCAACGAGACTCAGGAGTCGACCCTCGGCCTGATCTTCCACTGGTCGGATCAGCAGGGCCTGGCGCTGCTGGATCTCAAGGACCTGCGCTCGGTCATCCAGTACCTCATCAGCCCGGAGGGCAAGGAGGATCTCCGGGGCATCGGCGGCGTCTCCGCGCAGACCGCGGGAGTGATCCTGCGCGCGCTGGTGAACCTGGAGGCCGACGGCGGCGACACCTTCTTCGGTGAGCCGGAACTGAATCCGGCCGACCTGATGCGCAGCGCGGGCGGGCAGGGCGTGATCACCCTGTTCGAGCTGGGCGCGCAGGCGGCGCGGCCGCAGATGTTCTCGACCTTCCTGATGTGGGTGCTGGCCGACCTGTTCCAGACCCTGCCCGAGGTCGGCGATATGGACAAACCCAAGCTGGTGTTCATCTTCGACGAGGCGCACCTGCTGTTCAACGGGGCGTCCAAGGCGTTCCTGAATCAGGTCGAGCAGACGGTGAAGCTGATCCGATCCAAGGGCGTCGGCGTCTTCTTCTGCACCCAGCTGCCCACCGACATCCCCAACGCGGTGCTCTCCCAGCTGGGCGCGCGCATCCAGCACGCGCTGCGCGCCTTCACACCCGAGGATCAGGCGGCCCTGTCGAAGACGGTCCGCACCTACCCGAAGACCGCCACCTACGACCTGGAGCAGGCGCTCACCTCGCTGGGCATCGGTGAGGCGGTGGTGACGGTGCTGTCGGAGAAGGGCGCGCCGACCCCGGTCGCCTGGGCGCGCATGCAGCCGCCGCGCTCGCTGATGGACACCATCGGCGACGACGGAATCCGCTCCCGCGCACAGCAGTCCGGGCTGTACGGCAAGTACGGCCAGACCATCGACGCGGAATCGGCGTACGAGATCCTGACCGCGAAGATCCAGGCCGCCGCCGAGCAGGCCGATCAGGAAGCCGCGGCCAAGGGCTCCCGCTCGGCCAAGCCCGCCCCGGAAGAAGAGGATTCGATGGCGGAGAAGATCGTGAACAATCCGGCGTTCAAGAATTTCCTGCGGTCGGCGGCCACCGTCGCCGGGCGCGAGATCAGCCGCAGCATCTTCGGCACCCGGCGGCGGTAGGTCGTTTCCCGGCTAGTGCCCGATATCGCGGCTGAGCAGATCGTCGATGGTCTCGCGGCGGACCAGTTCCCGGGACTGGCCGTCGCGGACCGCGACGATCGGCGGCCGCCCGATGCCGTTGTAGGACGAGGCCAGGCTGTGGTGGTACGCGCCGGTGCACGGCACCGCCAGCACCTCGCCCGGCCGCAGGTCGACGGGCAGCCGGACATCGCGGGCCAGGATGTCGCCCGCCTCGCAGTGACGGCCCGCGATGGTGGCGGTCATCTGCGGGCCGGTGGGATGCCGGTTGGCGACCACCGCGTCGTAGCGCGCGCCGTAGAGGGCGACGCGCGGGTTGTCGCTCATGCCGCCGTCCACGGTCACGTAGGTGTGGCCGTTCTCGACGTGCTTGATCGACAGCACCCGGTACAGCGTGACGCCGGCCCGCGCGACGATGGCGCGCCCGGGCTCCAGGGCGATGCGCGGGCGCGGGAATCCGTGCCGGGCGCAGGCCGCGTCCAGGCCGTCGTCGATGATGTCGGCCAGTTCGGCCAGGTTCAGCTCGGCGTCCCCGCCGCGGTAGGCGACCGCGTGCCCGCCGCCGAGATCCAGTTCGGTGAGGGTGACGCCGAATTCGTCGCGGATGCGGGCCATCTCGGCGATCATCCGCCGTACCGCCTCGCCGTAGGGGAAGGTGTCGTAGATCTGTGAGCCGATGTGGCAGTGCAGGCCGGTGAGTTCCAGATTGGGTTGCCGCACAATGTGATCCACCGCTTCCTTGATGGCGGTGCCGCCGATCGGGAAGCCGAACTTCTGATCGGTGACGCCGGTCCGGACCGCCGGGTGCCCGTCGATGTCGATATCGGGGGTGACGCGCACCAGCACCCGCTGCGGTTTCACGGCCAGCGCCGACAGCAGTGTGATCTCGGTGAGCGAGTCGACCACGATGCGCCCGACCCCGCAGCCCACGGCGGTCTCCAGTTCGGCGAACGGTTTCCCGTTGCCGTGCAGCACGATTCGCTCCGGATCGGCCCAGCCCGACAGCGCCACCGCCAGTTCCCCGGCCGAGCACACGTCCAGGGACAGGCCCTCCTCGGTGATCCATTCGGCGACCGCGCGGGTGAGCAGGGCCTTGCCCGCGTAGATGATCTCCGCGTCCGGGAATCGGGTGCGGTAGGCGCGGCAGCGGTCCCGCACCTCGGTCTCGTCGAGCACGTAGGTGGGGGTGCCGTACTGGTCGGCGATATCGGCCAGCGCGACCCCGCCGACGGTGATGCGCCCGTCGGCGTCGTAGTGCGTGTCGCACGGCCAGATGGCCGGGTCGAGACGGGGGACCAGGCCCCCGTCCCGCAGCGACGGGAAGATCTCGAGCAGCGTCAAGGCGTCTCCTGGTGAGAGCTCCCCGCTTTCCTTTCTGCGGGGCCGTCACCAGGACTACGCCTGATCGATGGGTCCGAACCTGTCGGGGACGGGCTCTTTACGAGCACCGATCCGATCTTGACGATTTGCTGATCAGCCGCCGAGCTTCTTGTAGGCGGCGCCCGCCACCACCGAGGTGATGGACCGCGGGCCGAACTGCCCGGCCAGGCTCATACCCTTGCTGATCAGGCCCGGGACCACCCGCATCTTGTTGCGGGCGAGCGCGTCGATGGTGATCTTGGCGGTGTGGGCGGCGGTGACCCAGATGAACTCCGGGATCTTGCTGCCCATCTCCTCCTGGTCCGGGTTGTCGGTGCGGACCGGGCCGGGGGCCAGCAGGGTGACATTGACGCCGGTGCCCTTGAGCTCGCCGCGCAGCGACTCGGAGAAGGTGTTGGTGAACGCCTTGGACGCCGAGTAGGTGGTGTTGTGCGGGATCGGCATATTGCCGGCCGCCGAACCGGTGATCAGGATGCCGCCCGCGCGGCGCTCCAGCATGCCCGGCAGCACGGCCAGCGTGAGGTCGTGCACGGCCACCGCGTTCAGTTCCATGATGTCGCGCTCGTAGTCGAGATCCAGCTTCGCCAGCGCGCCGAAGGTGGCGACACCGGCGTTGTTGCACAGGATCGCGATATCGCGGGCGGCCAGTTCCTTGGCCAGCGGGGCCCGCTGGTCGCGGTCGGACAGATCCACCGCCCGCACCTCGGCGGTGATCCCGTACCGCTCGGTCAGCCGCTGCGCCAGCTCGGCCAGCAGATCGCCGCGCCGGGCGACGAGGATCAGCGAGTAGCCCCGCGAGGCAAGCTCTTCGGCGAGGGCGACCCCGATCCCGGAGGAGGATCCGGTCACGACGGCACGATTGTCGGCGGTGGGTGCAGGCAGGCTCACGGCGGAGAGCCTACCGATGTTCGCCCGAACCGGGAGGGCGGGCCGGGCGCGAGACACGCGCCCGGCCCGGACCCGGCTAGCTGCCGTCGGAGCAGTCCGACCCGACCACCTGGGCCCGGCTGGGCTCGGAGCTGCCCAGGCTGACCAGCAGCGGGTTCGGGTCCTGGCCGGTGGCGGACAGGGCCTTGGCGATGGCGGCGTCGCGGGTGGCGCCGGTGCCGAACCAGAAGTCCTGGCCACGGTTGGCGACGGCGATGCAGCCGTTGACGAAACGCGCCTGGATCTCGCACGGCGTGACGTCGCAGTTGGCCAGGGCCGCGGCGTCGGCTTCCGCCTGGCTGGGGAAATTGGTCGAGGTGACGAAGTGCGGGTCACCGGCGGAGTCCCAGGCCACGGCGAGCGCGCCGAAGTGGTCGGCCGCGGCGTTGGCCGTACCGATGCCGCCCGAGAACAGGACGGCTGCGGTCGAGGCCACCACACCGGCGGTGGCCTTCGCAGAGAGACGCATAGAGGTTCTTCTCCCCAAGATCGTTGAAGCGAGTGCTTCGTGATCATGACAGGACGGGACGACACCACCGCGCATCTGTATCGGTTGGCGGATAGGTCAACTCCGCGGTCTCGGTTCCATGAACGCGACGCCCCAATTCAGGTGTCCGCGCCACACTCCCGCGATGCGGCCGCCTTGGACGGCCGGCTTGGGATCGCCGATCGGGCCGCCCGCCGCGCGGATGGCGGCGACGGCGGCGTCCAGATCGGCGGTCAGGAAGGCGACGCCGACCAGAGCGGGCGGCAGGCCCGAGGTGACCGCTTCGATGAAGGGTTCGCCGACGCGGTAGAAGGCCATCTCGGGTCCCTCCGGGCCGCGGGGGAAGAAGCGGCGGCGCGGCGGGACCCCGAGCACGGCGGTCAGATCGGTGACGGCGGAGTCCAATTCGGGCACCCAGTAGACGACGTGGTCGACGATCGTCACGCCGTTGGGATGCGCCGCACCGGATTCGGACGCCGCCGAATCCAGGTAGGGCACGCCGAGGGTGGCGGGGTCGGCGCGGGTTTCGTCGAAGCCCCAGGCGGCTTCGCCCAGCACGCAGTCGACCTGTCCGACGCGGAAGCGGCCGTCGGCGACGGTGAAACCCAGTGCCGCCCAGGACTGCTCGTCGCCGGGCAGTCCCAGGCGGGTGAGGTTCGGCATTACAGGCTCGCCGCCAGGCGGGTGCCCTGGTTGATGGCGCGCTTGGCGTCGAGCTCGGCGGCCAGGTCGGCGCCGCCGATGAGATGCACGGTCACGCCGGCGTTCCGCAACGGCTCGTGCAGGTCGCGCACGGATTCCTGGCCGGCGCACAGGATCACGTTGTCGCATTCGATGACCTGCGGGCGCTGGCGCTTCTCACCGAAGCTGACGTGCAGGCCGCGATCGTCGATGCGCTCGTAGTTGACGCCGCCGATCTGCTCGACGCCCTTGGCCTTGACCGCGGCCCGGTGCACCCAGCCGGAGGTCTTGCCCAGGTCCTTGCCGAAGGCCGACGACTTGCGTTGCAGCAGTACCACTTCACGGGCGGCGGGGGAGGGCTTGGGGGTGGTGACGAAGCCGGGGACGGCGGGGTCGTCGGAGACGCCCCACTCCTCCTTCCACTCGTCGAGCTTGAGGCTGGGATGCCCTTCGACGGTGAGGAATTCGCTGACGTCGAAGCCGATGCCGCCCGCGCCGATCACGGCCACCTTCTTGCCGACCGGCCTGCCGTCGCGCACCAGTTCGGCGTAGGTGAGCACCTTCGGGTGGTCGATGCCGGGGATGTTGGGGATGCGCGGCTTCACGCCGGTGGCCAGGACGACCTCGTCGTAGCCGCCCGCGATGAGCTGTTCGGCGGTGGCCCGGGTCTCCAGATGCACGCGGACGCCGGTGAGTTCGAGCTGCCGGGTGAAGTAGCGGATGGTCTCGTTGAACTCTTCCTTGCCGGGGATGCGGCGGGCGATGTCGAACTGGCCGCCGACCTTGTCGTCGGCCTCGAACAAATCCACGTGGTGCCCGCGCTGGGCCAGGCTGACCGCGGCCGACAGCCCGGCCGGGCCCGCGCCCACCACGGCGAACCTGCGGGTGCGCCGCGTGGGCAGCAGTTTCAGTTCGGTCTCGTGCCCGGCGCGCGGATTCAGCAGGCAGGACACGGTTTTGGCCTGGAAGGCGTGATCCAGGCAGGCCTGGTTGCAGGCGATGCACGTGTTGATCTCGTCGGTGCGCGCGTCCTGGGCCTTGCGGGCCCAGTCCGGGTCGGCGAGCAGCGGGCGCGCCAGCGAGATCAGGTCGGAGTCGCCGCGGGTGAGGATCTCCTCGGCGGTCTCGGGCATATTGATGCGGTTGGAGGCGCACACCGGAATGTCCACGAGGTCTTTGACTTTCGCGGTCCACTCCACGAACGCGGCGCGCGGCACCGAGGTGACGATGGTGGGCACCCGGGCCTCGTGCCAGCCGATGTCCGTGTTGATGATGGTGGCCCCGGCGGCCTCCACATCCTGGGCGACAGCGGCGATCTCGTCCCAGGTCTGGCCGTGCTCCACGAAATCGGCCATGGAGAGCCGGAAGACGATGATGAAGTCCGGCCCGACGGCCGCGCGCACCCGGCGCACGATCTCCCCGGCGATGCGGCGGCGGTTCTCCGGCGAGCCGCCCCACTTGTCCTTGCGCTTGTTGGTGCGCTCGGCGAGGAACTGGTTGATGAAATAGCCTTCACCGCCCATGATCTCGACGCCGTCGTATCCGGCGAACTGGGCCAGGGCGGCGCAGCGCGCGTAGTCGTCGATGGTGTCCTCGACGCCCTTGCCGGACAGCGCGCGCGGCTTGAACGGGTTGATCGGGGCCTTGATGGCCGAGGCCGAGACGCTGGTCGGCATGTAGGAGTAGCGGCCCGCGTGCAGGATCTGCAGCGCGATCTTGCCGCCCTCGGCGTGCACCGCCTTGGTGATGGCGCGGTGCCGGTAGGCCTCGGTCTTATTGGTCAGTTTCGCGCCGAAGGGCAGTAGCCAGCCGGTGCGGTTGGGGGCGTAGCCGCCGGTGATGATCAGGCCGACACCGCCTTTCGCGCGTTCGGCGAAGTAGGCGGCCAGCCGGTTGATGTGCCAGGCGCGATCCTCGAGGCCGGTGTGCATGGAGCCCATGACCACGCGGTTGCGCAGGGTGGTGAAGCCGAGGTCCAGGGGTTCGAACAGGTGCGGGTACGCGCTCATCGGCGGGTGCCTTTCGGGTCGGACGCCTGCGACCGGGCGTTATCGCTTGTCGGAGTGCCGGTGTCGCGTTTCAGGGCGTCGAGTACTTCGTCGCACCAGTCGATGAACCCCTCCTCGACGCGGATGCCGCCGCGCAGGACGAGGTACTGGTGCAGTTTCGGGCCGGTGAGCTGATCCGGCGCCGGGTAGTCCTTCTTCTCGAAGGTGCGGTACAGGTCGAGGCGGTGGGCGTGCTGGTCGCGGTGGCGCTGCACCTCGTTCACGATCACGCTCGGATCGCCGAGGGAGGCGGCGCGCAGTTTGACGCCGAGATCGCTGCGCAGTGGTTCCAGGTCGGCGGGTTCGGCGATCCAGCGGACCAGCTCGGCGCGGCCGGCCTCGGAGACGGTGTAGACCTTCTTGTCCGGGCGGCCGTCCTGGGGCACGGTCTCGGCGATCACCCAGCCCTGCTCGTCCATGCGCTTGAGAACGCGATAGATCTGCTGGTGGGTGGCGTGCCAGAAGAAGCCGATGGATTTGTCGAACCGCTGCGCCAGGTCGTAGCCCGAACTGGCGCGTTCGGTCAGCGATACCAGGAGCGCGTGTTCGAGGGCCATGCCGCCAGGGTAACTGCTACGAGACGTACTATGCAATTCAGTGCATAGAGCTGGCGTGTGGCGCGCCGACTCCGGCGTGTCGGTTAACGCGGCCGGTAGTGGGGCTGATTTCTGAGCGAACCACTCGCCCCGGGGAGATACTCGGGCGGGATGAACCTCAGGGGGAGCCGATATGCGTTCGACATTCACCACGGTGGGGGCGGCAGTTCTCATCGCGGCATCCGCGGTTCTGATGACCGCCTGCAATGACAAGGACGCCGTGCCGATGGTGCGGGGCACCACGGTCAGCGCCGCGCCGCAGGGTGGCGCCCAGCCCGGTGGCGGCAAGCCCGGCGGAACGAATGCGCAAGCGACCGTGCGCACTATCGGCAAGACCGGTTGGTACGAGGGCTTCGAGATCACCGTCGACAAGGCCACGGTGACTCCCGACGAGTCCGGCGGCGCGAAGGTGCACGTCGACATCACCTACAAGAACACCACCGACGCCAACAAGGCCATCAGCGTCGTCCCCACCGTCGAGGTCGGCGGCGCGATCGACGCGGCCGCCGGCTGGAACAGCCCCGAGGTGCCCGGAAAGGGTTCGGCGACAGGCGATGTCACCATATCGGTGAAGAAGCTCGACAGCGCCGAGCACCTGCTCGACACCATCACCGTGGTCTACGGCACCACCGCGGAGAATCAGACCAAGTTCCCGCTGAAAGCCGACGCCAAGGCCGAGAGCGTCGCGCCCCGGCCCCTGAACATCACCGGCAAGCTGGTGCAGGATCAGACCACCGTCGAAATCACCGGCGGCACACTGACTCCCAGCTACACCAAGAACGAACGCGGCAAGCTGGAGCTGGCCCTGCACGTCAAGCTCACCGGCGGTTCCGGCATCCCCGAGGGCGGCCTGAACGTCTTCTCGGAGTACTTCAGCCTGAAGACGGCCGCCGGCCAGACCGTCCAGGACGACAGTCTGCGCGGCTTCATCGACGAACTGCTCGCCCACAACCAGACCATCGACAAGCCGAACCTCTTCGCGGTGTTCGTCGTCCCCGCCCCGGCCACCGGTCAGTACACGCTCTCCTACGACGCCACCAAGGGCACGAAACCGCCCGCCACCCTCACCTTCACCGTCAGCTGAGCCTCACCCACCGCTGTGCCCCGCGGTAGCCGCGTGCGGGTAGTCGACTACCCGCACGCCACCGTGCGGAGCTCACCTCCCGGGTCGCGGTGCGTACCCCGCATCGCGCGTTTTGCCTGGTTCGGGTAGTTCTGTACCCGTGTGACCTCGGACGCGAGCGATGAGAATCGGTCTTGTCGATTCGGGAAAGAGGCTCCGATGGCTACCACAGAGAACGACCACAACGGCGAGACACTGCTTCGAGTATCGATGTCCGCCGCGGGGATCGACGACGAGCACATGGACCGGCAGACCCGCATGCTGCGGGCGGAGCTGGCCGCGATGGACGGCGTCGAATCGGCGGTGCTGGCGCGCGACAATGCCGGGGCCGCACCGGGTTCGAAGGTGGTCGACCCGGTCACCATCGGCGCGATCGTGCTGGCGTTGAGCGCCTCCGGCGGGGTGTTCACCACCTTGATCGAGACGGTGCGGGACTGGCTCAACCGCGACCCGGGCACCCGCCAGGTAACGGTCACCCTCGACGGCGAGAGCATCGAACTCGATGCCGCCAGCGACGCCGACCAGCACGCGCTGGTCGAGGCTTTCCTGCGACGACACGGCGCGGTGGCGGGGTGAGTTGTCATGGCCGGACGATTCGCCCTGGTGGTGGCGACCTACACGTTCTCCGATCCCGGACTGCGGCAGTTGACGGCACCCGCGCACGATGCCGAGGCGCTCGCCGAGGTGCTGGCCGACCCGGCGATCGGCGGGTTCGAGGTCACCACGTTGATCAACAAGCCGCACTACGAGGTCGGCGCGGCGGTCGGTGACTTCTTCGCGGACCGCAGATGCGACGACCTGACCCTGCTGTACTTCAGCGGCCACGGACTCAAGGACGACGCGGGCAAGCTCTACCTCGCGATGACCGACACCCGCACGCTCAACCCGCTTTTCACCTCGGTCGCCGCCGATCAGATCGATCACGCCATGACCGGCTGCCACTCCAGTCATCAGGTGCTGATCCTGGACTGCTGCTACAGCGGCGCGTTCCCGGTCGGCGCGATCGCCAAGGCCGACGACCAGGTCCACGCCCTGGAGAGCTTCAGCGGCCGCGGCCGCACCGTGCTCACCGCCTCCGACGCCACCCAGTACGCCTTCGAGGGCGAGGTCCCGCACGGCCAGGCGACGCAGTCGGTGTTCACCCGCCACCTGGTGGCCGGCCTCCGCGACGGCGGCGCCGACCTCGACCAGGACGGCGACATCACCGTCGACGAGCTCTACAGCTACGTCCACGACCGCGTCGTCGCCGAACGCCCCCGCCAGCGGCCCAAGAAGCAGGACAACATCGAAGGCCGCACCATCCTGGCCCGTAACCGCAATTGGCAGGTCCCGCAACATATTCGATCCGACCTCGAGAGCCCGGCCGTCCGCGACCGCCGCAACGCCCTCGAAGATCTGGCCCAGCTCTACCGCACCGGCGGCGCCATCGTCCGGACCCGCGTCCGCGACGCCGTCACCCAACTCGTGAACGACGACAGCCGCGCCATCGCCGCCGCGGCCGCCGAATGGCTCGACACCCACCCCACCGGCACGGCAACGGCGCCCGCCGATGACGGCGCTGGGCCGGCCACCCATCCCGGTTCCCCCACGGTCGGCGCGACCGTACCGGCAACGACGCCGGCGCGCGGCAACGAGGCCACGCGACACGATGACGCGCGGACAGCAAGCGAGGTATCGCCGCATCCCGGCAGGACGACCGCACCGGCAGCGCTGTTCGGTGAACCCGAGCCGCCGCTCCCGCCGAAAACCCGTGCGCCCGAACGCTATTACGGCTGGGCGTGGCGCAGACTCCGCGACCGGAGATGGGCTGTACCGGTGACAGCCGCCGCGGTGGTGATCGTCTGCACGGTGGCGGTAGGCGGCTGGCACTTCGCCACCGGAGGTGTGGCCGGACACGCCGTCGCCGACGCGCATGCACTCCGTGGGCCCGATATCGAATTGCTCGGGCGGGTCGCCGCGTACGGCAGACACCGCGGCAATTGCGACCATGCCGACCCGGACAAGGGGCAGATCGCCCATATCGCGTGCGATACCAACAAGGCAGCGGGTGCGCCCTTCGCGCGGTTCTTCCAACTCTCCAATCGTGACAAGCTGGCCGACTTCTATCAGAATTCGAAGCATTTTCTGCACGCGGGCAACTGTCCGGGTGACCCGCCAGGACCCGACGCGCCCGCCTTCGACGATCAGCACAACCCGGTGGGTCGAAAAGCGTGCGGCTTCAATCGTTCTGTTAGCCCGGCCATCTCGGTGCTGATCGTGTCCGACGAACCCAACCTCGCGGTCAGCATATTCTTCTACGATCCCGCCGACTGGACTTCACCTCTCGCCGAACAAATGCGCGACTTCGACGCGGTGCGGGGTAACCGGCCGTTCCGCGCTCCAGGCGATGCGAGCGACCCTGATGTATTCACCCCCGACGACAAGGAACTGCTTTCGGTGCTCGGGCGAGACTTCACCCACGTGAATTGCCGGCACGCGGATGCGGCGAAACCGGCGAAGGCGGACATCTACTGTGACGTACCAGTGAACTACCCCTCGGCCGAGTTCCTGAGTTATCCCACCGCCGACGACGCCCGGCGGACATACCGTGACACGATCAATCAACACGGGGGCCATGCGTGCGACGGCCAGCCCGGGCAGGACAGCCTTTGGGCCCAGCAGAATCAGCCGGTCGGACGGTTCGCCTGCTACCCGTCTCCAGGCGATTCGACTCACCCCGACGACCATCAGCCCTGCTTGCTCGCGATCCTCGATAACCGGCCCATTCTGCGCGGGTACTGTGCCGCCGCGATAGGAGCTCCCCCGGGCTCGATCACCACGGAGTCCGACCTGCTCGCCTGGTTCCAGAAGAAGGAAGGCTAGCCGTCCTGGCCGGCAGTGGCAGCAGACGCCGGTCGTGGCCTATATCGGCTCGGTGTCAGCCGAGTCCCGCCGCGAAGGTCCGCGCCGCCGCCAGATCGGCGGCGTCGGGCCGCCCCTTGTTGATCCCCCCGACCAGCCGCAACGGCGCGAAGGTGTCGAAGGCCCGCATCGAGAACGTATCCACCACGTCGAACCCCTTCCGCCCGAGCAGCCGCGTCATCGGCCCCATCACCACCGGAAACCCACTGGTGGCGAACACGAACGCGCGCCCACTCCGCCCGTCCGGCAGCGCCCGCACGAACTCGCGCAGCCGAGGATGAAACGCCATCGAGAAGATCCCCGACCCGAACCCGACCAGGTCGTACTCCCCCAACTCGCCGGCCGTCACCTCCTCCGGCTCCACCACCCGAGCCCCGAGCACCTCACCCATGGCCTCCGCTACCCGCCGCGTATTGCCGTGCGACACCGAAACACACACGATCAGAACCTTCATCGCCACGCTCCTCGCTCACCGGTGGATCCGGACATGCTCGTAGACACCGCCCAGGGGTTGGGCCGTGACATCGCCGGCATGTGTCCCCGGTCACGCTGGGTGCGAGTGTTGCCGCTGTAGTCGAGCGCCGCGAGGATGATCGCGGCGAGGGAGGCGACGACGTAGGTGATGGCCGACCATCCGGAGATCGATTCGAATATGGTTGCGGCGCTGCCGGACACGTTCCCGTCGCCGGTGGCGATGGCCGCCAGAGGTACCGGATGATCGTCAGCCTGATCGGTGAAATCAGGCAGGGTCAGCGCGAAGCTCATCACCGCGAGATCGGCCACGGCCAGGGTGATGAGAGTGCGCGGTCGTAGCGAGGGCGCGAGCGCCACGGCCATCAGCCCCGCCAGCAGTAGCGGCGCGAGCACGACTGCCGCGGCCAGGCCGAAGCTCATGATGACGATGGCCGCCCACCAGCCGGGCGCGAGCAACCGCACTGCCAGTGCGGCGAGAACGACCGCGAATTGGCTGGTGGCGAGCAGGGCTCGTTTCATGACCAGGACCTCCGGGTGGGCGAATGAAGCGATACATCGATCCTGCTGATCGCGAGCCGGGCTCGGATGAGCCCGGCTACTCGCCCTGCTGAGTAGATCTGCCTAGGGGTGCGGGACGGGCCCTCAGCGGGCCGCCTTGACGGCGAGGGCGGCGGCTACGGCGAGGGTGACTCCTTCCGCAGTGGCGGTGACGCCCACGGCGTGGGCGGCCGCGACGGGGTCGGTGGCCAGGGTGAGGAAGAGGGTGCCGAAGGTGGCGACGCCGATGACGACGCCGAGTTGGACGCAGGTGACGAGGATGCCGCTGGCGTCGGCGGCCAGGGTGACGGGGATCTTGCTGGTGGCGCGGGCCATGAGGGGACTGAAGGCGAGGCCGTAGCCGACGCCCATGAGGGCGAGGATCACCAGGTCGAGGGCGTTGATGGAGTGGCCGTCGCGCAGCGACAGGCCCGCGGCGATGGTGGTCGCGACGGCGAGGAGCAGGCCGCCGGGGATCATCGCGCGGTGGTAGCGGGCGGGGACGCGGGTCCAGTTCAGGCTGACCAGGCCGAAGGTGATGCCGTTGGGGACGAACAGGAGGCCGGCGTGGACGGGGGAGTAGCCGAGGGTGGATTGCAGGTGGATGGTGAGGATGAAGACCCAGCCGCCGAAGGTGCACATGATCAGGAAGAGGGTGGCCGCGGCGACGAGCAGACCGGGGGCGCGGACCACGCGGTCGGCGAAGAGCGGTTCGCCGCCGCGGCGGTGGACCCAGCGCTCCACCAGGGCGAAGGCGGCGAAGCCGAAGGCGGACGCGCCCAAGGCGATCCGGGTCCAGGCGGGCCACTGCTGTTCGTGGCCGAGTACCAGCGGCACCGACAGGGCCAGGACCGAGGCGGTGAGCACGGCCAGCCCGGGCAGGTCGAGCCGGCGCTCGGCGCGCGGAGTGGCGGCGGGCAGGACGCGTGGCGCGACCGCGAGCAGGGCGAGCCCGATCGGGACGTTCACCAGGAACACTCCACGCCAGCCGGTTCCGGCGATATCACTGCTCACGATGACGCCGCCGAGGATCTGGCCGGCGACCATGCCGCCGGAGATGACCGCGGCGTACACCGACAGCGCCCGAGCCCGTGTGTTCCCGGTGGCGGTGATCTGGATCAGGCTCATGACCTGCGGCACCATGGCCGCCGCCCCGACGCCCTGCAGGAAGCGGAAGGCGATCAGCGAGGCCGGATTCCAGGCCAGCCCGCAGATGAGGGAGGCGAGGGTGAACAGTGTGAGCCCCGCGACGAACATGCTTCGCTGCCCGAATCGGTCGCCCAGCCGCGCGCCGGTCACCAGCAGCACCGCGTAGGCGATCACATATCCGGAGACGATCAGTTGAAGTCCGGAACCCGTGGCGTGCAAGGAGGTTCGGATCGACGGGATGGCGACGTTCACGATGGAGGCGTCCAGGACGGCCATGAACTGGCCCAGCAGGATGACGGTGAGGACGGCGATCGGACGGCGCATGCCGCCGAGGGCCGGCGTGGCCGGCGGCGCGGGGACCGCGGGTGGGGTGTGGGTGAGGCTCTGAGACATGGGATCCAGCGTGCGCGGCGACCGATCCCGCTGACAGGAGTCCGCTTATACGGGTATTGGCACCACCTGGATACCCCTAGCGAAAACCGCCACCATGGAGAGATGGTGTCAGCAGCGGGATACAACGTCCTCGTCGAGCGGACCGCCGGAGCGGCTGAGCGCACCGGCGATCCGCGGTCGGTGCGCAAGGTCCGCCGGGGTGAGTTGTCGACGTTCCTGAAGTCGCGGCGGGCGCGGATCCGGCCGGAGGATGTGGGCCTGCCGGTGGGTGCGCGGCGGCGGACGCCGGGGCTGCGGCGCGAGGAGGTGGCGCAGCGGGCCGGGGTGGGGATCACCTGGTACACCTGGCTCGAGCAGGGCCGTGACATCAATTGCAGTGTGCAGGTGCTGGATGCGATCGCGCGGGCGCTGTGCCTGGACGGCGCCGAGCACGCGCACCTGTACCGCCTGGCCGATGTGCCGACGGCTCCGGCGGTGGTCGTCGAGGAGCCGGTGCCCGAGGAGGTGCAGACCATTCTCGATCATCTGCATCCGCTGCCCGCCACCTTGTTCAACTCCAAATACGATGTGCTGGCCCACAATGCGGCGTACGCGGCGATGTATCCGCTGTTCGTGACCGGCCACCGCAATGCGCTGCGCAAGGTCTTCCTGGCCGACGAGTGCTGCACCCCGTATCCGTCGTTCTCGGAGCCGGACCACCTGGCCCGCATGGTCGGCTACCTGCGCGCCGCGTACGCCCGCAATCTGGGCGACCCGGAGTGGACGGAGTTCATCGACGGCATGGTGGCCGACAGTCCGCGTTTCGCGGAACTGTGGGCCCGCAATGATGTCGCGCTGCCGGTCGGCCGCACCCGTGTGGTCCGCAATCTGGCTGTCGGCGTGCTCGAGATGTACATGACCAGCATGTCCCTGCCGTCGATCGCGGGCGCGTGGATGCAGGTCTGGACGCCGTCCACGCCGGAGGCCTGGGACCAGCTGCACGCCCTGCTCGCCATGACCGCCCAGGAACGCCGGCGCCCCTGGGCCGAGCACGTCGAGCAGGTGCACGGCCGCACCCTGTCCTGACCTGCCACCCGGCGTGGATGTCGCACGCGAGTCGCGTTCGGTCGCTTAGTCTGCGCACCATGACCGAGGCGTCGGGTGAAGTCACCGTCGGGCAGGCGACCGGGCGGGGAACCGTACTGGCGTGGGGATTCTGGGACTGGGCGGGCGCGTCGTTCAACGCGGTCATCCTGACCTTCGTGTTCTCGGTGTACCTGACCGACAAGGTGGGCGAGGATCTGCCGGGCGGGATCTCGGCGAGCGCCTGGCTGGGGTGGGCGCTGGGGGCGGCGGGCCTGGTGGTGGCGCTGACCGCGCCGGTGGCGGGCCAATGGTTCGACGCCACCGCGAGACGCAAACTCGCCCTGGGCATTCTGACCTCGGTGACGGTGCTGCTGATGGCGGCCATGTTCTTCGTCAAGGACGACTACCACTACCTGTGGGCGGGTCTGGTGCTGCTGGCCGTCGGCTCGGCGTCGTTCGAACTGTCGCACGTCCCGTATTTCGCCATGCTGCGGCAGGTGTCCACGCCCGCGAATGTCGGCCGGGTGTCCGGATTCGGCTGGTCCATGGGCTATTTCGGCGGCATCATCCTGCTGCTGATCAGCTATGTCGGGTTCATCGCGGGCAAGGGCGACAATCGCGGCCTGCTCGGCGTCCCGATCGAGGACGGGCTGAACATCCGTCTGGTCGCGGTGCTGGCGGCGGTGTGGTTCGCCGGTTTCGCGGTGCCGCTGTTCCTGTTCGTCCCGGAGGTGCCGCGCACCGACGCGGATCCCGGTGCGGCGGTGCGCGGCCGGGCGTTCCTGTCCTCGTACCGGGTGCTGTTCCGGGATGTGCGGGAGTTGTGGCGCACCGATCGCCGCACGGTGGGCTTCCTGCTGGCGAGTGCCATCTTCCGGGATGGCCTGGCGGGCGTGTTCACCTTCGGCGCGATCCTGGCGGTGAAGGTGTACGGCATCGCCGACGCCGATGTGCTGTTGTTCGGTATCGCCGCGAATGTGGTTGCAGCGCTGGGCGCGCTGGTCGGCGGTCGGTTCGATGACCGCACCGGCCCGAAGGCGGTGATCGTCGCCGCGCTGCTGGGCATGATCGTCTGCGGCGCGTTCCTGCTGGTGTTGTCGGGTCCGCTGATGTTCTGGATCTTCGGTCTGCTGTTGACCGTATTCGTCGGTCCCGCACAGGCTTCGGCCCGCTCGTTCCTGGCCCGGGTGTCCCCGCCGGGGCGCGAGGGCCAGATGTTCGGTCTCTACGCGACCACCGGTCGCGCTGTATCCTTTCTCGCCCCAACCCTTTTCGGGTTCTTCGTGTGGGCGTTCGACGCCGAGCGCGCGGGCATCGTCGGCCTGCTACTGGTGTTGATCGTCGGCCTCATGCTGTTGCTGCCGGTAAGCGGGGATGACTTGCACGACAAGTGAATTCGTCGTAACGGTCGGGTCTCGGGGCCGCCGGGCGCCGATGGCCTCAGGGTCGCCAGACGCCCATGCCGAGCGCGATGAGCCGTACCTGCAGCACCGCGCGGTCGACGGTGCGCGCGCTCTCGCGGGGCTCGGCCATCAGGTAGTCGGCGATCCGGTCGGCGACGGTGGACACGATGAGGTCGGCGGCCAGCTCCAGATCGTCGGGTGACCAGTCGTCGAGGGCGCGCACGCGGGACAGGTCGACCACGAGTTCCCGTTCGATGAGCTGCATTTCGACCGAGATGGCCCCGCGCAGGGCCGCCGAGCCGCCGTGCCGTTCGCGAATCAGGAAGCCCCACAGATCGCGCTTGCCGTCGACCTGTTCGAAAACGAATCGCACGGTCTGGGAGAGCGTCGGATTGGGGGTGCGCCGCATTTCCCGCAATGCGAGCCGCAATTGCCGCACGCCCTCTTCGACCAGCGTGGTGCCGAGTTCGTCGAGAGAGGCGAAATGCCGGTAGAAGGCGGTGGGCACGATGCCGGCCGAGCGGGCGATCTCGCGGAGGGACAGCGCGGCGAAGCCGCGGTCGGCGGCCAGGGCGAGGGTGCCGTCGAGCAGGGCCGCACGGGTGCGTTCCTTGCGCTCGACTCGGGTAGCTGCCTGCTCGCTCATCTCGATGAGCATACATGCGTTCACATTCGTTCCATTCGAGAGATGTCGCGTGGGTCACACGAACTGCCGGTTGAACTGGAGTGGCTTCACCGGGCACACTAGCTCAGTGTACAGATGTGCACCGAAATGGCGTCGAAGTCAGTGTGGACTCCGGCGCCGGCTCGGACAGCGCGTCGAACGTGGAGAGGCGTCGCACAGCCCGGCGACGCGACAGGAGGCTCACATGGTCGGACTACTCGACCTGGTGCAGAAGACAATGACCACCCCGCACCCGCTGGATCGCTACCTCGAGCTGGTGCGCCCGACCCTGACCCGGCGCTCGATGCGCGCGGAGATCACCCATGTGCGGCGCAGCGCGGTCGGTTCGGTCACCCTCACCCTCAAGCCCGCCCGGCAGTGGACCGGGCACGTGGCGGGGCAATACGTGCAGATCGGCGTCGTGATCGACGGCGTGCGCCACACCCGCTGCTATTCCCCGGTCAATGCCGACGGACGCCGGGACCGGCACCTCGAACTCACCGTCAAGGCCCACCCGCGGGGGCTGGTCTCGAATCACCTGCACGACAACGCGATCCCCGGCATGGTGGTGGATCTGGAGCCCGCCGCCGGCGTGTTCCACCTGCCCCCGACGCGTCCGGAGTCGGTCGTGCTGATCAGCGGCGGCAGCGGCATCACCCCGGTGCTGTCCATGCTGCGCACCCTCGCCAACGAGGGCTACCGCGGCCGGATCCTGTTCCTGCATTACAACCGTTCTCCGGAATTCGTCCCGCACCGCGAGGAGCTGGAGGCGATCGCCATGCAGCACGGCAATGTGCGGGTCGAGTTCCGCTATCCGGAGACCCAGCGTCACGCCCATTTCGGCTACGACGAGCTGGAGGCGCTGGCGCCCTGGTTCTCGACCGCGCAGACCTACCTGTGCGGCCCGCCCGGCCTGATGAACGCCGTGCGCACCGTCTACGAGGCCGAACAGCTGGGCCCGCGCCTGCACAGCGAGGAGTTCACCCTCACCACGGCGGTCGCCGATCCGGCCGACGCCGAGGGCAAGGTGACCTTCTCCGGCAGCGGCGTGGTCGCCGAGAACACCGGTGAAACCCTGCTCGAACAGGCCGAAGCCGCGGGCCTGAACCCGGAGTACGGCTGCCGCATGGGCATCTGCTTCTCCTGCACCGCCGTCAAGCGCAGCGGCTGCACCCGCAATCTGCGCACCGGGGAGCTCGACAGCGACCCGGACCAGCCCATCCAGATCTGCATCAACGCCCCCGTCGGGGACGTCGACCTCGCTCTGTGAACGGAGAGATCATGGCGATTCTTACCGAAACCCCCGAGGGCCCGCTGGTCCTGTCCGTCGAGCAGGTCGAGGAGATCGGCCGCGAACTCGACGCGCTGCGCGCCCGCGTCACCGCCGACCTGGGCGAACGCGACCGCGACTACATCTACAAGGTGATCAAGGCCCAGCGTGGCTTCGAGATCGCCGGCCGCGGCCTGCTCTACCTGGGCTTCCTGCCGCCGTTCTGGCTGGCCGGCGTGGCCGCGCTGAGCGTGTCGAAGATCCTCGACAATATGGAGATCGGCCACAATGTCATGCACGGCCAGTGGGACTGGATGCGTGAGCCGACCCTGAATTCCCGTGTCTTCGAATGGGATACGGTGTGCCCGGCCGACCAGTGGCGGCACTCGCACAACTACATGCACCACACCTACACCAATATCCACGACATGGACCGCGACATCGGTTACGGCATCCTGCGCATCGACGAGGGTCAGAAGTGGAACCCCTACTACCTGGGCAACCCGGCCTACGCGTTCGCGCTCATGGTGCTGTTCGAGTGGGGCGTGATGCTGCACGACCTCGAGGTCGAGAACATCCTGACCGGCAAGCGCAGCTGGAAGGACGTGAAGGCGCTGCTCAGGGGGCAGGGTCGCAAGGCCGGGCGGCAGGTCCTCAAGGACTACGTGGTGTTCCCGGCGCTGACCGGCCCGCTGTTCCTGTCCACGCTGGCGGCCAACTTCACCGCCAATATCGTGCGCAACCTGTGGACCTTCTCGATCATCTTCTGCGGGCACTTCCCGACCGGCGTACAGACGTTCACCAAGGAGGAGTGCGCGGAGGAGACCCAGGGCGAGTGGTACGTGCGCCAGATGCTGGGCTCGGCCAATATCAAGGGCTCCAAGCTGTTCCACGTGATGTCGGGCAATCTGTCGCACCAGATCGAGCATCACCTGTTCCCGGACATTCCGGCCAACCGCTACCCGGAAATGGCGCCCGAGGTGCGGGCGCTGTGCGAAAAGCACGGTCTGCCGTACAACACCGGCCGCTTCTCCAAGCAGATCGGTTCGGTGTGGGCGAAGCTGTTCAAGCTGGCGCTGCCGCCGTTCCTGGTCAAGAATTCAGGGCAGGCCGGTGTTATCGTGATGCGCCGGGGGCAGGCGAGTGAGGTGGGCGTATAGATGATTTCCAAATTCGAGAGCAACAAGGATCTGATCCAGGAATTGACGTCGTCGGGAGCGCGGCACGTCGGCAATATCGCATCGATCATCACCGGCACGGTCGCCGAGGTGACCCGGGAGATCGGTGACTGGATCACCGACGCCATCGAGATGCGCGAAGCCGCGGCGGCCGCCGAGAAGGACGCCGCCGCCCAGCGCGCCGCGGACCTGTCCGACGACCTGGACGAGGATGTCGACGCGACGCCGGAACCGCCACGCGCGCAGGAGGATTCGGCGACGAAGCCGGTCCGCGGCGAGCGCGTGACGCCGTCCGACGTCATCGACGCCGAGGTCATCGACCCGCGCTGACCTACCAGGTGGGGAGTCGCCGGCGGTGCTGGGCGACCTCCGTGATCAGATCTCGATAGCCGTCGGCGAGCTCGGCGAGCCGGTACCACTGCAGATGGGCCTCGGTGTCCACGCCGCGGTGGGGCCGGTCCTCGCTCACCCGGTGCGCCTTGGCGCGGCGCCGGGCTCGTCCGTCGGCGACTCTCGGAACGCCGTTGGCCGGGGCGGGCTCACCGTTGCCCAGGGCCTGTTGTGCGGCAACCCATTTCGCGGCCATGCGGTCGATGACGGCGCCGAGGGTCTCGGTGTGCAGGGAGGCCCCGGCGCGGTGCGGGATGTTCACCGCCACCCAGTCGTCGATGCGGGCCACCAGCTCGGTGCGGCGGGTGTCGATCCGGTCGATGCGGCGGGCGCTGGCGGCGACATCGTCGGGGGTGGCGTCGGCGGCGTGGGCGGTGTCCAGGGCGCGTTGCCGCCGTTCGTGGCAGCGCACCAGCTCGTGGGCGGATTCCAGGACGTCACGGTCGCGGCGGGCGGTGTCTATCGGTTCTCGGAAGGCGCGCAGCAGGGTGTCCGGCGAGGGAAGTTCGGCGCCGAAACCCGCTCCGGTGTAGTCGATTGCCATGTTTCCACCCTCGGCCGGCGCATGCGTGTGGATACGCCAGGGCCGAGGGGGATTCGGGGAGGGGCTCCCCTCGGCTCCGGCGCAGCCCCGCACCCGGAACGCAACAGCCCACCACCAGCGACACGGTGAAGTAACCGGGAAATCCGCGACGATGCGATGAGAAGACTGTCCGATAATGCGGGACATATTCAGGAAAGCGCGATAGTCGGAGGGGCGCAACCATCCGGCGCGTGATCGGCGAAGCTGCCTGAAAATCGTTATACAGCATTACAAGACGGTCACACGGCCGCTGCGGTTGAAGGCTGATCGACACCTGCGCGGGCGGTGTGTGGGACGGCTTCGCGGGTGCCTCGCCGCCGGGGTGAGGTGTGCCGGGGCCGGTTCGGTTACCGAGGCTTATGAATAGCTAACTGTGCGGCGCGCCGGGAGTGCGGCGCGCCGAAGTCGGTTAGCCTCGATATTCATGCCCGCCTATGCCTCTTCGCCGGAGCTACGGTTCGGTTTCATGTTCGCGCTGGAAGACCCCGAGCGAATTGCCGAAGTCGTCCGGAACCTGATCGTTCGCCGAACGGTGTCGGTGTTCCGGCTCGCGCATCTCTCCGACGACAACGGACCGCCCGATCGGTTTGTCGTGAACTGGTCCGCGCTGCCGCAGATCGCCATCACGACCGCCGCGCCGGAGCCTGACGAATTGCGTTCCAGCGGAACGATGCTGGTCAACGCCTTCCTGGGAGAGGATGGCGAGATCAGCCTGTATTCGGCGGGCGCCGCCCCGCCGCAATAGGAACTGGACGGTCCTCTCTATGTGGCGGGTGACACAGGTCGTCTCAGCTATCTCTCAGCGGCAAGCAAGGTTCGCCTAAGTCAGCCTCGGCAGTGTGGGTCCCGTCGCCGGCCGGAAATCCCGGACGGCGGCGACCAACAGTAGAGAGGCTGCAAAATGATCCCGGTTATCATCAACACTGGTTCCGCTGCTCTGAACGGCGTGCTCGACACCGGCAGCGCCGCGCTGGGCGGTCTGCTGAACACGCTGTGGACGGGTTCGTTCGGCCGTTAATTCGCATTTCCGCGAAGGGTTTTCGGGCGATCGCCCCGGGTGCGTCCGCACCCGGGGCGATTCTTGTTCCGGTGTCCGCGTCCGGCTCAGCCGGCCAGCGCCGGAGCGCGGCGCGTCTGCAGAATCTGCTCCAGCAGCGCCACCAGCACCAGCTTCACCGACCCCCGATCACGGGCGTCGCAGTCCATCAGATGGATGTCGGGGGACAGGTCCAGCGCCTCGCGGACCTCGCTGAGATCGAAGCGCGATCCGGACTCGAATCGGTTGACCGCCACCACGAACGGCGTTCCGCGCTGCTCGAAGAAGTCCAGCACCGGGTAGCAGTCCTCGACGCGGCCGGTGTCGACCAGCACGATGCCGCCGAGCGCGCCGTCGAGCAGATCGTCCCAGAGGAATTCGAAGCGCTCCTGGCCGGGCGTGCCGAACAGGTAGAGCACCAGGCCGGCGTCGAGGGTGATGCGCCCGAAGTCCAGCGCGACCGTGGTGGTGGTCTTTCCGGTGGCCAGGCCCGGATCGTCCAGTCCCACCGAGACTTCGGTCATGGCGGCCTCGGTGGACAGCGGTTCGATCTCGGAGATCGCCCCGATGAAGGTGGTCTTCCCGACCCCGAATCCGCCGCTGGTCACGATCTTCACCGAGGAGGCCAGCGGCAGTGGATCATCGGCAATTTCAGAGGTTCCGAACAAGGTCCCGGATCCTTTCCAGAGCAGCGGTGGACAGTTCGTCGGTGCGGCCCACCGACATGTGCCCGGCCGACACCAGATCACTGACCAGCACCCGCGCCACCCCGATCGGCACCCGCAGGGCCGCACCGATCTCGGCGATGGAATGCGGGCGCTGGCACAGCCGGGCTACGCGTTCGAGCTCGAACCGCAAGGGTGCGGACAGGGCCGCCGGGGTGGCGCGCACCAGGGCCTCGATGCGCAGTCCGTCGACGACCGGGGTGGTGCGGCCGGAGGTGATCATGAAAGGGCGTACCACCGGTTCGTCGGGGTTTGTGAAGCCGGACGGACGGGCGCCGGGCGCGGCCGTGGGCGCACCGGACCAGCCGCTGGGCTGGGTCGGTGCGATCATACGCGCGTCCGGCAGCCTATGCGAATCATTCATCGGCTCAACGATTCTCGCAGTTCACTGATCAGCGCCGGGGTGAGCAGCGCGCCGGCCCGGTCGGCCAGCACCGCCATCTGGTAGCCGACCAGCCCGACATCGGCGTTGTGGTCGGCGATGACGCCGATGCAGCTGCCGTTGGCCATGGCCGACACCAGCAGGAACCCGCGCCCCATCTCGATCATGACCAGGCGCAGGCCGTCGAAATCGTAACTGCGCGAAGCACTTCGTCCCAGGCTGGTGAGGCCGGAGACGATGGCGGCCAGCCGGTCGGCGCCATTGCGGTCCAGGCCCTGGGACATGGCCATCAGCAGCCCGTCGGAGGACACCGCCACGGCGTCGCGGACACCGTCGGTGGTGCGTACGAAATCCGCCAGCAGCCAGTTGAAGGTGTGCGGATCGGTATCGGTGTAATGGGTGGTCACCCGGTGTCCTCCTATGGTCGCGATCCGGGTCGGGGCGGTTCGCCGCCCTGCCCGCGCTGATGCCCGGATCGGAATCCGGCCAATATGCTGCGTATCTCGTCGGGTGAACGGTCCGCGACCGGCGTCGGGGTAGGCCGCCCGGCTGCCGGTTGAGCGCCACCCGGAGTGGCGCCCGTGTGCCCGCGAGTCTTCCGGTTGCGCTTGACGAGACCGTTTCGCGTACGTTGCACCTCCGGGACGGCTCCCGAAACGTCCGGCCCCGCCGCCGGTGAGCCCGGTGAAACCGGCTCCGCGGCGGTGATCGCGCCGGGCGTGCCGCCGGAGCCGGACGTCGTGATCGGCTGGGCCGCAACAGGTTGCGGCGCGGCGAAATCGGTGGCCGGGCTGGTCGGCGCCGCGGGAGCCGGGGTGACCTGCTGGTCCCGGTCCGGCAGCGGGACGAGTTTGATCGTGTTGGGGCGCACCGGCGCACCGTTGCCGCCGGTGGGCTCGCCCGGGGCGGGCGACCCCATGTGGCCGATGGTCTCGGTGAGGGCCGCGAAGGCGGCGGCGGTGTCGTAGACGGGGTCCGTGGCGGCGGGGGACTTGGGTTCCGGGGCATCCGCGGCGGCGGCCGGTTTCTCCGCCGGGGCGGCCGCGGTGGCCGCCGGGGTGGAGCTGTGGCGGCCGGGCTTGGACTCGGGCATGGTGTCCACGACGGTCGGAAGCTGTGCTCCCGCGGCGTGTTTCGAGTCCTGCGGCGCGGCGGGCCGGTCGGCGTCGGGATCGCCGAGCAGGTCGGTGGGCAGCAGGACGCGGGCCACCACGCCACTGGTCGGCGACACCGTGAGCTCGACCTCGACGCCGAGCCGGCGCGCCAGCCGGCCCACCACGTAGTGCCCGAGGAACCGGGTGGGCGCGACCAGGAAGTCGGCCTCGCCGCGCAGCCGAGCATTGGCGGTGGCGAGCTGGTCGGGCGGCATGCCGACACCGTGGTCGACGACCGCGATCATGTACCGCGAGCCCAGCCGGCGGCCGTAGATCTCCACCTCGAGGTCGGGCGGGGAGAACGACAGCCCGTTCTCGATGAGTTCGGCGAGCATGTGCGCGACCTCGCTGACGTGCGCGCCCGCGATGGCGGTGTCGTCCACCCGGCGCAGCACCACGCGCCGGTAGTCGTCGACCTCGGACAGCCCGGCCCGGATCACGTCGGTCAGCGGAATGGGTTTGGACCAGCGCCGCGGGCTGGATTCGCCGACCAGCACCAGCAGGCTCTCGGCATTGCGGCGCATGCGGGTGGCCAGGTGGTCGAGTTCGAACAGGTTGGACAGCGCGTTGGGGTCGAGTTCCTCGCGCTCGAACTCGCTGATCAGGCCGAGCTGGCGGCGCACCAGGTTCTGGTTGCGCCGGGCCAGGTTGGCCATGGATTCGGTGGAGTTGCGGCGCAGCCGGGCCTGGGCGGAGGCGAGTTCGTAGGCGGTGGTCTGCACCCGGTCCAGGGCGGTGGCCACGGACGCGATCTCGGCTCCGGCGCTCTCGTCGGCGCGGACCGGTTCGGGCGGGTCCGGGTCGGCGTCGTCGGAGCTCTGCCAGGCCGCGATGAGCTGCGGCAGCCGCCGATCGGCCACGGTGTCCGCCTCCTCGGCGAGCCGGGCGAGCGGTCGCACGATGGCGCGCACGCTGGCCACCACCAGCCACACCTGGGCGGCGATGGCGAGCGCGGCGGCCAGCAGGTACAGCGCGAGCACCAGGGCGGCGTCGCGGCGCAGGTCGGAGGCCCGGCCGGTGATCTCGCCGCCGATGCTGCGCTGCACGCCGCGTTCGCCGTCGATGACCGAGGTCATCTCGCGCCACCAGTCGGCCGGGTTCACCGGTTCGGTGAGCGGGCCGCGGGTGGAGGCGATGGCGATGGCCTCGGCGGTGTTGACCCGGATGGACTCGTCGGTCTGCATGGCGGCGTACAACTTCGAGCGCTGCGCGGGGGTGGCGTCGCGTTCGAATCCCGTGATGGCGGCCTGTTTGGCGGCGCGGATGTCGAGGAACTTCACGTACTCGCCGGGGCCGAACTCGCCGGCGGCGAAGACGCCCGCGAGGAAGCCGCGTTCCTGGGCGGTGAACTCCTTGACGTCGCCGAGGTCGTGCAGCGATTGCAGACCCCGCCACAGCTGTGGGTCGGGCGCGTGGTCGAAGCCGGGGCGCGCCTGGTTCAGCGCCGCGATGGCGTTGGTGTAGAAGGTGAACGACGCGGCGCGGTCGGCGCGCCCGGCGTCCACGTCGGCGCGGTTGGCGGTGACGCCGGTGAACTGCGACAGCCCCGAGCGGACCTGATCGGCGCCCGGCGGCTGATCGCTGAGGGTCTGATTCAGTTGCTGCAGTGCGGTATCGGTGGCCAGGCGCTGGTTGCCGACGGCGGGCCGGGCGCTCGCGTCGCCGCCGAGCATGCCGTTGGTGAGGCCGCGTTCGCGCTGGATCTCGTGCACCAGATCCTGGACGTCCAGGGCAAGGCGCACCGCCCGCGCGGTCTCGCCGGTGTCGCGAAAGCTGTTGACCTGGTGGGTGATGATGACCGCCAGCAGGGCCAGCACCAGGGCGACGGAGAAGATCAGAATGCGGCGCAGGCGCGCGGCGATGGTGCGCGGCCGAATCAATTCCCGTGGTGGCGTGAGCTTCACGTTACCCGGTGGCAACATTTTCGCCGAACCCACCTTCACTCCGTCTCCCGATTATCAGCTGGCGTGCCGAGCCGGGCCGGGCACATGGAGAATAGTCAGCAACGTCGCACACCCGACCGTTGTCCGCAATTCGAACGATGCCGATGTGGTACGCGGAACTCGGAGTCGTGGGCGCTATTACGAATCTGGTCACAATGTGTGAGAAGCAGATGTGATCTTCGCGTCGCCGGGGAAACAATGGGGTGAACAACGGCTCACCGCTGTTCGCGCGGCGGTCGCCAGGTGTGCGCCGCCGCCGCTCGAGAGGAGTGACGGCCATGCAGCCGAGTCCTGCTTATCCGGTACGTGTCCGCGGGGATCTGGATCCCGCCGTATCCCGCTGGCTGTGGATAGTCAAGTGGATACTCGCTATTCCACACTTGATCGTCCTGCTCATTCTGAGCATCGCCTATCTCGCGGTCAGCATCGTCGCCTTCTTCGCCATCCTGATTACCGAGCAGTATCCGAGAGCGCTTTTCGATTTCAATGTCGGCGTGCTGCGCTGGAGTTGGCGCGTGCGTTTCTACGCACTGTCACAGCTGGGCACCGATCGTTACCCACCGTTCAGTTTGGAACCTGACCCGGCATATCCGGCAGACCTGGAGGTCGATTACCCCGAAAGGCTCAGCCGCGGCCTGGTCTTGATCAAATGGTGGCTGCTCGCAATTCCGCAGTATCTGATCGTGGCGGCCCTGGTGTACGGCGGCCGGAACTCGTTCGCGCCCTTGGCGGCGCTGGTGCTGGTCGCCGTGATCGCGCTGCTGTTCACCGGCGTCTACCCGCCGGGCCTGTACGACTTCCTGATGGGCATCAACCGCTGGTCGCTGCGGGTGCGCGCCTACGCCTCGCTGCTGACCGACGCCTACCCGCCGTTCCGGCTCGATCAGGGCGCGCGGGAGCCCGACGCCGCGGCCTCGTAGAGCCGCCGCGCCACGTCCTCGATATCGGGTTCCTGAAGAGGAGGTCGCGGACCCTCGCGCGCGCCGACACGGTGGCGCGCGAGGGTCCGACCCTGCGGGTGCCGCCGGTGTCCCGCCACGAGTTATGCTCGGTCCCGGTCTGTTGCGGTGTGCGTCACGTGGTCATAGGCAGCGGGTATGGCTGCCCGATTCGAAAGAAAATGATTTCACTTCGGCGCCCATGTGATAGAAACAACAGCGTTTCACTTAGTTGCGACGCTAGGACCGACACGATGACCATGGCCGAGACGACCGTTTTCGAGGCGCTCGAATCCAATGTGCGTGGCTACTGCCGTAACTGGCCGACCGTGTTCGACACCGCTCGCGGCTCCTGGTTGACCGACGAGAACGGCAAGGAGTACCTGGACTTCTTCGCCGGCGCGGGCACGCTGAACTACGGGCACAACAATCCGGTGTTCAAGCAGGCGCTCGTCGACTACATCATGGCCGACGGCATCACCCACGCCCTGGACATGTCCACCGTCGCCAAGCGCCGGCTGCTCGAGACCATGCGGGACCTGCTGTTCGTCCCCCGCGGCTTCGACTACAAGGTGCAGTTTCCCGGCCCCACCGGCGCGAACGCCGTGGAGGCCGCGCTCAAGCTGGCCCGCAAGGTCACCGGCCGCACCACGGTCCTGAACTTCACCAACGGCTTTCACGGCATGACGCTGGGCGCGCTGTCGGTCACCGGCAACGCCGCCAAGCGCGCCGGCGCCGGCGTCCCGCTGGTGCACGCCACCCCGATGCCGTTCGACGGCTACCTGGACGAGCCCGAGGACTTCGCGTGGATGCGGCGCGCGCTCGACGACAGCTCGTCGGGGCTGGACAAGCCCGCCGCGGTCATCGTCGAGACCGTGCAGGGTGAGGGCGGGGTCAATGTGGCCCGCGCCGAATGGCTGCGTGCGCTGTCCGAATTGTGCTCGGCCCGAGGCATTCTGCTGATCGTCGACGACGTGCAGATGGGTTGCGGCCGCACCGGCCCGTTCTTCTCCTTCGAGATCGCCGGCATCACCCCGGACATCGTCACCGTCTCGAAGTCCATCAGCGGCTACGGCCTGCCACTGGCGCTGGTGTTCATGCGCCGCGATCTGGATCAGTGGTCGCCCGGCGAGCACAACGGCACCTTCCGCGGCCACAACACCGCCTTCGTGACCGCCGAGGTCGCGCTGCGCGAGTACTGGTCCGACGACACCCTCCAGCGCGCCACCCTCGCCAAGGGCGCCCGCATCCACGACCAGCTGGTCGCGCTGACCGAAACCTTCAGCGGCATCTCGGTCCGCGGCCGCGGCATGATCCAGGGTCTGGTCTTCGAGGACGCCTCGCAGGCCGAGAAGGTCTGCCAGGTCGCCTTCGAACTCGGCCTGCTGGTCGAGACCTCCGGGGCCACCGACCAGGTCGTGAAGCTGCTCCCACCCTTGACCGTCAGCGATGACGAGATCACCCACGGCCTCGGCATTCTCGGCCGCGCCGTGGAGATCGTCCGCGACGGCCACTAGACGTCGGCCACCGCCCACACCGGTGCCGACCGGGTGCCGGGTTCCCAGCTGCGGAGGGAACCCGGCACCACCCCTCTCTCGATACCCAGCAGCTGACGCACAGCACTCCCATGCCCTCCGGATCCCAGAATCACGGGGATTCCAACCGGTGACCGGGCGGTCCCGGGACGGCAAGGTCGGAGATGTGGCGGGCGAAGGCCCTCGGCCGTCACGGTCCCCGTCCCGTCCGCCCGAGGGGTGCTGTCGTGTCCTCGATCGCCGTGCAGGCCAAGCCCGTTCCGGGTCTGTCGCGCCTGCCGAACCTGTCCGTCCTGGCGCGGTTCGCCGCGCCGCTGCTGCTCGTCGCGGTCTGGCAGCTGGCCGGCGTGACCGGGGTGCTGCCGGAACGGCTGCTCGCCTCCCCGGTGACCGTGGTGCGCACGGCCGTGGAGCTGATCGAGGACGGCACGCTGACCAAGGCGGTCTCGGTGTCGCTGACCCGCGCCGCGCTGGGCTTCGCCATCGGCGCGGCCGCCGGCATCGCGCTGGCGCTGGCGGCCGGGCTGAGCCGGGCGGGGGAGTACCTCGTCGACCCGCTGATGCAGATGCTGCGGACGCTGCCGTTCTACGGCCTGATCCCGTTGTTCATCCTCTGGTTCGGTATCGGTGAGCTGCCCAAGATCGTGCTGGTCGCCTTCGGCGTCGCGATTCCGCTGTACCTCAATACTTTCGCCGGCATCCGCAGCGTGGACGGCAAGCTGGCCGAGCTCGCGCAGGTGCAGCGGCTCAGCCGCGCGGGTCTGATCCGGCACATCGTGCTGCCGGGCGCGCTGCCCCAGACCCTGGTCGGGTTGCGGCAGTCGCTCGGCGTGGCCTGGCTGGCGCTGATCGTGGCCGAACAGGTGAATGCCGATGCGGGCCTGGGCTTCATGATCAACGACGCCCGCGAATTCCTGCGTACCGACGTGATCGTGGTCGGGCTGCTCGTCTACAGCGTGCTCGGGCTGCTCACCGACGCACTCGTCCGTTCGATCGAGAGGAGAGCGCTGTCATGGCGACGCGGCTTCCTGGCACACTGACCGATTCGGTCATCGCGGCGACCCTGGCCGGACTGGAGGAGACCGTCCGCGCGGAGACGCCCACGGCTGCCGAGACGCCGGCGCGGGCCGAGACCCCGAAGGTGACCGAGACCTCGGTCGTGCGAATTCGCGGGCTGGTCAAGGACTTCGGCGAACGCCGCGTCCTGCACGGCCTGGATCTCGACATCCGCCCCGGCGAGTTCGTGGCCCTGCTGGGCCGCAGCGGCTCCGGCAAATCCACCCTGCTGCGGGCGCTGGCGGGCCTCGACCGGGAGACCGAGGGCGAGCTCACCGTCTCCGGTGAGGTCGCGGTCGCCTTCCAGGAACCCCGGCTGGTGCCGTGGAAGCGGGTGCGCGACAACGTGGTTCTCGGCCTGCGCCGCGCCGACCCGAAAGCGGCGGCCGCGGCCGCGCTGGCCGAGGTCGGCC
>NZ_JBSGCY010000081.1:0-29775 GCF_053602115.1 Nocardia sp. NPDC004582
CGGCGAATTCGCCTGCGGTGGCGTACCGTTCGGCCGGATCCTTGGCCAGCCCCCGGGCGACGACGCGGTCGAGGGCCGCGGGGACGGCCGGGGCCAGCGCGGAGGGCGGCTGGGGCACGCGTTCCAGGTGGGCGCGCATCAGCTGGGCGGGGTTCTTCACCCGGAACGGCCGCTCACCGGTGAGGCATTCGTAGAGCACGCACGCCAGTGAGTAGACGTCCGAGCTGATCGAGACATTGCCGTCGAAACGCTCGGGCGCCATGTACGCGGGTGTGCCGACCAGCATGCCGGCCTGGGTGATGGCGGTCTGCCCGTCCTGCAGCGCGGTGCCGAAGTCGATCAGGTAGGCGACGTCGTCGGGCGCGACGATGATGTTCTGTGGTTTGACGTCGCGGTGCACCAGCCCGGCGGCGTGGGCTTCGTCGAGGGCGCAGGCGATCTGCGCGATCAGCCCGACGGCCGCGTCCGGGGCCATCGGCCCCTCCCATTCGAGCAGGGCTTCGATATCGAGGCCGTCGACGAACTCGGACTCGATGAACAGCCGGCCCTCGAGCTCGCCGTAGCTGTGCACCGCGACCACGTGGGGTCCGTGCAGCATCGACGCGGCCCGCGCCTCCCGCTCGAACCGTTCCCGGTATTCGGGGTCGGCGGTCAGCACGGGCGCCAGCAGCTTCAGCGCGACGGTGCGATCCGTCGCGGTGTCGTGGGCGCGCCACACTTCCGCCGACCCGCCGCTGCCGAGCAGTTCGTCGAGGCGGTATCGGCCCAGATAGCCATCCCCCAACGGAGTTCCTCTCGTCACACTGGGGGACTACCATAGCGAACCGAATTTATTTCACCCGCGCAGCACACGGGTGACGGTCATGCGGTCTGCAGCACCCCGCGGGCTGCTTCCCGCGCGAGCAGGCGGTCGCGCTGCTCCTCGAATTTCACGACGTCCTTGCCCAGTTTTTCCATGTACGCGGCCAGGGTATCGCGCGCCTGTTCGCCGGCCGGTCCGAAGTCGTTGCGCTCGAAGACATTCCAGTTCTTGAGCACCGGCGCGACCACCTCGTCCAGGTGCTGGCGCAGATCGTAGATGCCGTGCTTGGCCATCATCGCGCCGTTGCGGCGGAAGTTGGGCATGCCGGATCCGGGCATGACGAAACTGGTGAGCACCCTGGTGATGGCGTCGATCGCCTGATCCGGGACCAGGTCCAGGCCCGCGCCGCAGAGGGTGCGGTAGAAGATCATGTGCAGGTTCTCGTCGGCGGCGATGCGCTGCAGCATGCGGTCGGCGATGGGGTCGTCGCAGACGCGGCCGGTATTGCGGTGCGAGACGCGGGTGGCCAGCTCCTGGAACGTCACATACGCGACATTGTCGAGGAACCCGCCCCACTCGTCGGGTGACTTGGCGCCGCCGGTCATGTGGATCATGCGCGCCTGCTCCAGCGCGACCGGATCCACGCCGCGGGTCACCACCAGGTAGTCGCGCATCACGATGCCGTGCCGGTTCTCCTCGGCGGTCCAGCGGCCGACCCAGGTGCCCCAGGCGCCGTCCTGAGAGAAGTTCTCGGCGATCTCACGGTGATACGAGGGCAGATTGTCCTCGGTGAGCAGATTGGTGATCATCGCGATCTTGGCGACCTCGGACAGTGTGGACTGCGACGGATCCCAGTCCTCACCACCCATCGCGGCGAAATTGCGCCCCTGGTCCCACGGCACGTAGTCGTGCGGGTGCCAATCCTTGGCCATCGACAGATGCCGGTTCAGGTTCTCCTCGGCAACGGGTTCGAGCTCGCGAAGTATCTGGTATTGCGTCAACTCTCGGGTCACACACGCCTCCTGTGTCTTGCACACCGGGTGGAGCCTGCTGATGACGAACGGCAAACGCGTGCCGACGATGCTACCGGCAACCGCACGATTGTGCCCCGGGTCCGCGGGGCCGCGTGCGGCATTCCGGCATCTCGGCGAGATAGGGTTTCGGCATGGGTTATCCGGAGGAGGCACTGGCGCCCGAAGAGGTGCTGCTCCTGCATCGCCATCCGCATTGGAAGATGTTGTTCTGGCCCGCTGTGACTTTCATCCTGATTACCGCATTGGCCGGATTCGGCGCGGGGGTGGCGGCGCGCAATACCGAGGACGGTCTGCGGACCGGGCTGCTGCTCGCGATTCTGGCGCTGTGGGCGGGGATCGTGCTGTGGCGCAGCGTCGCTCCGCTGATCCGGTGGAAGTCGACGCATTTCATCGTGACCGATCGGCGGGTGCTGATCCGGCAGGGCGTGCTCACCCACACCGGCATCGACATTCCGATGAACCGGATCTCGAATGTGCAGTTCCGCCATGGGTTGTTCGACCGCATGCTGGGCACCGGCACCCTGATCATCGGCTCGGCGTCGGAGGATCCGCTGGAGTACGACGACATTCCGCACGTGCAGCGGGTGCACAACCTGCTGTACCACCAGGTCTTCGATGTGGTGCAGAAGAATCCGAACGGCGGCGGCTTCTAGGGTTCCGCCGGTGCGTACCCGTAGGCTGATGCCGTGACCGCAGTACTGCTGGCCGAAGACGACGAGGCCATCGCCGCGCCGCTGTCGCGGGCGCTGGGCCGCGAGGGCTATTCGGTGACCGTGGAGAGCTATGGTCCCGCCGTGCTCGAGCGGGCCCTCGAGGGTGGTCACGACCTGCTCATCCTGGATCTCGGGTTACCCGGTATGGACGGGCTCGAGGTGTGCCGGCAGGTGCGGGCCCGGGGCGCGGAGCTGGCGGTGCTGATGCTGACCGCGCGCACCGACGAGGTGGACTTCGTGGTCGGCCTGGACGCGGGCGCCGACGACTATGTGGGCAAACCGTTCCGGCTGGCCGAACTGCTGGCCCGGGTGCGGGCGTTGTTGCGCCGCAGCGGAATCGGCGACGAGGCGGTCGAGGTCGGCGGCATCCGGCTGGAGCCGGCGGCACGCCGGGTGCTGGTGAACGGTGTCGAGGTGAACCTCGCCAACAAGGAGTACGAGCTGCTGAAGGTGCTCATCGACCGCGCCGGGCAGGTGGTCTCGCGCGAGACCATCCTGCGCGAGGTGTGGGGCGACGCGGATCTGCGCGGCTCCAAGACCCTGGACATGCACATGTCGTGGTTGCGTCGCAAGATCGGTGACGAGGGTCCGGTGGCCGAGCGGCGTATCGTGACCGTGCGCGGCGTAGGCTTCCGGTTCAATACCGACTAGCCGTTCGAAATCTCTGCCTGATCTGCTGTGCTGTTCCGTGCGCGTGTGACCCCCGAAGCCCCGGCGAAGCGAGGCATCTCGACGATGAGACGCAGAATCCTGCTGTCCATGGTGGCCGCGTTGACCCTCACCACCCTGGTTCTCGGTGTGCCGCTGGCGTTCACGGCCTGGAAGTGGGTCGAGGACATCAGCCGCAACGAACTGCGCAACCGGCTCAACAGCATCTCCGAAGAGGTGATCCGGCAGGAGCACGACGGCATGGTGTACGGCGAACTCGACACCAAGGCGGTGCGGCTGCTGATCCCGGCCAACGGCAAGCTGACCATCATCTATCCGACCCAGTCGGAGAACAACAAGCGGATCGACATCGGCGCGGAGACGGTGCTCGATCCGCTGGCCGAGTCCTGGTCGATGGGCATCAACGGTTCGCTGCGCCTCGAAATCCCGTCCGCCCCCATGCATTCCATGCAGCGGCAGGCGCTCGGCGCGGTGCTGGGCCTGGTGCTCATCTCGCTGGGCGCGGGCATCGCGGTGGCGGTGGTGACCGCGCGGCGGGTGGCCGACCCGCTGCGCGATGTGGCGGCCCGCGCGGCCCGGCTGGCCATGGGCGACTTCCGCGCCGATCCGCGCCGGCACGGCATCACCGAACTGGATCGCGTCTCCGACGTGCTGGATTCGGCCACCGTGGAGATCGCGGGCCGCCTGCAACGCGAGCACGCGCTGGTCGCCGATGTCTCCCATCAGCTGCGCAGCCGGCTCACCGCGGTGCGGCTGCGCCTGGACGAACTGTCCGCGCACGCCGACCCGGCCGTGGTGCACGAGGCGGAAGAGGCGATGGCGCAGGTGGATCGGCTCACCGACGCCATCGACGAACTGGTCCGCGCCTCCCGCGACGAGGGTGCGGCCGAACGCGACCCCGTGCCCGTGGTGGCCGAATTGCGCAGTGTCGTAGCGGAATGGCGGCATCCGTTCGCCGAGGCCGGACGCAAACTGGTGCTGCTCGGCGACCCGACACTGAAAGCGCCCGTGACCGGTTCGCGCCTGCGCGAGGCTCTGGCCGTGCTGGTCGACAACGCGCTCATGCACGGCGGCGGCACCTGCACGGTGTCGGTGCGCACGGTGGCGGGCCGCATGGACGACCGTGAGCCGCTGGTGGTGGTGGAGGTCGCCGACGAGGGCGACGGCGTGCGAGATGAGCTGGCGCCGCACATCTTCGACCGCGGCTTCTCGGCGGCGGGGTCCACCGGTGTGGGGCTGGCGCTGGCTCGCGCGCTCATCGAGGCCGACGGCGGGCGGTTGGAGCTGCAGCGCCGCCGCCCCGCGCTGTTCGCGGTCTTCCTCGGTTCGTCGGGGGTGGCGTCGCGCCCGATCTCGGTGGGCACCGAGCCGCGCTGATCTTCTATCGGTTCTCTAACTCTTCGTTATCCGGTGCTGAGAACTCGGGTCCTAGGTTGGGTCCGGTCAACAGGAACCGACGAGCGATCGTCGACGAACAGCAGGAGATCCCATGCCCACGTTCACCGTTCGCCGCACGCTGACCGCCGGTGTCATCGGCGCCGCCGCGCTCACCGTCCTGGCCCTGCCCGCGACCGCGACCGCCGACACCCCGGATTCGATTGCCGGACTGGCGGATACGGGTAGCTCCGGACCGGCCCTGGCCACCCAGCCGGCGCTGCCGCTCGAGCCGGCGCTGCCGGGCGAACCGGCCCTGCCCGCGCTGCCGGGCGAGCCGACCGGTCCGGGCACGGTGGTGATCAAGGACCGCGACGGCAATGTCATCGTGCGGCAGCTCCAGCCCGGCGAGCGGATCGGGCCGGACTCGATTCCCGCGCTCCCGCCGGAACCGGGCGTCGCCCTGCCCGACGGCCCCGTGGTGGCGGTGCCGGACGGCCACACGCCCTCGCGCACCATCGTGTTGAACCCGGCTCGCTGAGAAGTTTTCTCAGTCCGCGCCCGTATCGTCTGATGCCGTGACCGGTCCCCGGATTCTGATTGTGGACGACGATGCCAGGGTGCTGACCTCGGTGGCGCGGGGGCTCCGGATGTCGGGTTTCGAGGTCGAGACCGCGGCGGACGGGGCCGCCGCGCTGCGCCACATCGCCACCGACGCCCCGCAGGCCATGCTGCTGGACCTGAACATGCCGAATCTGGACGGCGTCCAGGTGGTGACGGCGCTGCGCGCGCTCGGCAACGACATCCCGATCTGTGTGCTGAGCGCCCGCGCCGAGGTCACCGATCGCATAGACGCCCTGGAGGCGGGTGCGGACGACTATCTGACCAAGCCCTTCGACCTGGGTGAGCTGGTGGCGCGGCTGCGCGCCATGCTGCGCCGGGCCCCCGCGCCCGCCCACGTCTCCGACGACCGCATCACGGTCGGCCCGCTCACGGTGCTGCCGGGCGCGCGCCGGGCCGCGATCGACGGCACCCCGCTGGAGCTCACCAAACGTGAATTCGATCTGCTCGCCGCGCTGGCTTCGGCGCCGGGACAGGTCTTCTCGCGTGCGCAGCTGCTGGATCGGGTGTGGGGCTACGACTTCGAAACCCAGACCAAGGTGGTCGACGTCTTCGTCTCCTACCTGCGCAGAAAGATCGAGGACACCGGGTGCCCGCGTCTCATCCACACGGTCCGCGGCGTCGGTTTCGTGCTGCGGGCCGAGCCGTGATCCGGACGCCGCGACGGCTGTGGCCGCGTGGCCGGATCGCCCTGTCCCTGCGGGCTCGCGTGGCATTGGCCAGCGCCGCGACGGCCGCGGTGGTGGTGGCGGTCATGTCGGTGGTGCTGTTCGCCTTCGCGCCCGCGGAGGCGTCGAACCAGGTGGGCCGGATCGTGAGCGCGATCGCACTGGCCCCCGCCGACACCGTGCGCCTGCCGGAACCGGGTGTTCCCGCGCAACCGGTTCCGGGCGCTCCGGCGCAACCGCCCACCGCCTTGCCCGCGCTGCCGGCCTCCCCGTCGCCCGGCGTGCTGATCACCCGCATCGATCCGGGCGATCCGAATGCGGAGTTCTCGCGCACCGTCGCCCTGAACGGTGAGCCGGTCGCGCTGACCGTCCCCACCGCGGTCGCCTCGGATACGGCCACCCGGCAACGGGTCCGGATCGTGCTGATCGGCCTGGCCGGAGTGGCGCTGGCCGGCGTGCTCGGCTGGCTGGCCGCGCATCGTGCCGTGGTGCCGTTGCGGCGGCTGACCGCGGCGACGGCCGGGCTCGGGGAGGGGCTCGCCCTGGACTCGCCACGGCGTCCGGTGGCCAGTGAGACAACGGAATTGGCGCGGGCCATGAACACCATGCTCGGGCGGATCGCCACCGAGCGCCGCCACACCGACGAGGCGCTGGTCACGGCGCGGGATTTCGCCGCGACCGCCGCGCACGAGCTGCGCACCCCGCTGACGGCCATGCGCACCGATCTCCAGGTGCTGCGGTCGATGCCGCTGTCGGAGACCGAACGCGCCGAGATCCTGGATGACGTGCTGAGCGCGCAGAGTTCGGTCGAGGCCACCCTGCACGCGCTGGAGCGGCTCGCGGTGGGCGATCTCACCACCGAATCGGATTGGGCGGAGCTGGATCTGGGGGAGGCGGTCGACCAGGTGGTGGACGACGCCCGGCGGCGATATCCGGGAGTGACGATCGACACCGACGGGGTCGAGCCGATTCGCCTGCGCGGCTTGGCCGCGGGCCTGCGCTCGGTGGTGGACAACGCCGTCACCAATGCGGTGCGGCACGGCGGCGCGGATCGGATCGAGATCGCGGCCCACCCGGCGGACGGTCACGCGGTGCTGACCATCGACGACAACGGGTGCGGCATTCCCGCCGCGGATCGCGAGCGGGTCTTCGAGAGGTTCTATCGGGCGAGCTCGACGCAGGGCAGTGGCCTGGGTCTCGCACTGGTGGTTCAGCAGGCCCGCTTACACGGCGGAACCGCGACAATCGGGGAAAGTCCGGCAGGCGGTGTCCGCCTGATCGTCACCCTCAGCTGTGACCCAGCTGTTCCTCGTTCTCGTTGACCAGGTCTTCGAATTCGTCCTGGAGCTCCTGCATTTCGTCCGGGAAGACCCACTTCTTCATGGACCAGAATCGGAATGCCATTTGCAGCAGGTTGCCGACGATGAAGGCGCTGACGAAGTCCGCTATGTTCTCGACGGTGAAACTCACATTGGGCTGGCGCAGGTCGAACACATAGCTCGACACCCACAGCGGCAGCGCGGCCAGGCCGACGCCGATGCCGCTGACCAGGAAGAACAACAGCGCCTCGTGGTGCTTCTCGCGACCACCGCGCTTGTCGAACGTCCATTCCCGGTTGAGGATGTAGGACACGATTACCGCCACGATGCCCGACATGATGCGGGCCACCGTCGGCTTGGTGTCCATGATCGTCCATTTCAGGACGTAGAAGATTCCGAGGTCGATCACGAACGTGGTCGCACCGACAATCGCGAACTTCAGGAGTTCGTAATGGCGGTCCGCGAGGGCCCGCAGCGGCGCGGGCAGGCGATTGACCACTTCATCGACAAATGACACGGTGCGAGTCTACGTCTCTCGCCTGGGCTGTGTCGGGCCGGTACAAATCGGGGCAGCGACCCGTCGGAGGACTCGCCGATACCTGTCACGCGACCCGCGGGCGAGCCGCCGGTGGGTGTCATGACAACATAGTGCAGCGTGAGCGCCCGTTCCTTCGATTCCTCCGCGATGCCCACCGTCACCATGATCGGCGGCGGCCAGCTCGCGCGCATGACCCACCAGGCGGCCATCGCGCTGGGCCAGCGGCTGCGCGTGCTCGCCGAACGGCCCGACGACCCGGCCGCACAGGTCACCCCCGACGTGGTGCTCGGCAGCCACGACGATCTGGCCGCGCTGCGCAAGGCCGCGGTGGGTTCGCACGCGCTGACCTTCGACCACGAGCACGTGCCCACCGAGCACCTCGAGTCGCTCATCGCCGAGGGCGTGAACGTGCAGCCGCGGCCGCAGGCGCTGATCTTCGCGCAGGACAAGCTGCGCATGCGCCGCAAGCTGGCCGAGCTGGATGTGCCGATCCCGGCCTACACCGAGGTGAACTCGGTCGCCGACGCGGTCGCCTTCGCCGACGCGCACGGCTGGCCCTTCGTGCTGAAGGCGGTCCGCGGCGGCTACGACGGCCGCGGCGTCTGGATGCCCGCCGACGCCGCCGAGGCCGCCCCGATCATCGAGGACCAGCTGGCGCACGGGGTCGCGCTGATGGCCGAGGCCAAGGTGGATCTGAAGCGGGAACTGTCGGCCATGGTGGCGCGGTCCCCGTTCGGTCAGGCCGCGGCCTGGCCGGTGGTGGAGACCGTGCAGCGCAACGGCCAGTGCGCGGTTGTGATCGCGCCCGCCCAGAACCTGTCCCCGGCCAAGGCCACCGAGGCCGAGGCGCTGGCCCTGCGCCTGGCCGCCGAGCTCGGCGTCACCGGCGCGATGGCGGTGGAGCTGTTCGAGACCCACTCCGGCGACCTGCTGGTCAACGAGCTGGCCATGCGCCCGCACAACTCCGGCCACTGGGGTATGGACGGCGCCTGCACCGGCCAGTTCGAGCAGCATGTGCGCGCGGTGCTGGACTACCCGCTGGGCAGCACCAAGCCGCTGGCCCCGGTCACCGTGATGGCCAATATCCTGGGCGCGCCGCAGGCCCCCGCGATGTCGATGGACGAACGCCTGCACCATCTTTCGGCCCGTCTCCCCGAGGCCAAGGTGCACCTCTACGGCAAGGGCGAACGCCCCGACCGCAAGATCGGCCACATCAATTTCCTCGGCGACGACGTCGCCGAGACCCGGGAGAAAGCCGAGCGCGCGGCGCACTGGATGTCGCACGCGATCTGGACCGACGGATGGGATCCGCACCATGACTGACACCGCCCAGGTTGGCCTCATCATGGGGTCGGACTCCGACTGGCCCACCATGGAAGCCGCCGCGGAAGCGCTGGCCGAGTTCGGGATCCGCTTCGAGGTGGGCGTGGTCTCCGCGCACCGCACCCCGCAGCGCATGCTCGACTACGCCAAGACCGCCGCGGACCGCGGCATCAAGGTCATCATCGCGGGCGCGGGCGGCGCCGCCCACCTGCCCGGCATGGTCGCCTCCGCGACCCCGCTGCCGGTGATCGGCGTCCCGGTGCCGCTGAAGTACCTCGACGGCATGGACTCGCTGCTGTCGATCGTGCAGATGCCGGCCGGTGTTCCGGTCGCCACCGTCTCGATCGGCGGAGCGCGCAACGCGGGCCTGCTGGCGGCGCGCATCCTGGCCACCGCGAACCCCGAATTGCGTTCGCGCATGGAACGATTCCAGGCCGACCTGGAAACCCTCGTCCTGGAGAAGGACGAGGCGCTGCGGAACAAACTGCTGGGCTGAGCCACCGGGCTCCCGCGCCGGGCTACCGTTGGCGGATGCCCAACGACCAGCCCGCGCGGCCGCGCGCCGACGCGGATTCGACCGAACGCCGATTGACCGTGGTGGATCAGGCGTTGCGGTTGTTCGCCGAAAAGGGTTACGAGGCAACGACGGTCGACGAGATCGCGGAGGCGGCGGGGATCTCGCGGCGCACCTTCTTCCGGCAGTTCCGGTCGAAGGAGGACGTGGTCTTCGCCGATCACGAGTCGCAGTTGACGCAGGCGCGGGCATTCTTGGACGCCGCGCACGGGGATGCGTGGGATGCGGTGTGTGACGCCGTGGTCGAGGTGTTCGAGCGGTTCACGCAGTGGCGGGACCTGGCGGCCCGCCGCTACGGGGTGGTGCGGCAGGTGCCGACGCTGCGGGAACGCGAGATCGTGACGGTGTTCCGCTACGAGCGGTTGTTCACCGATTACCTGCGCCGGAAGCTGCCGGGGACTTCGGATCTGGCGCTGGTGCAGTTCACCGCCGCGGTGACGGCGACCCACAACTATCTGCTGCGGCGCATGGTGCGCGGCGAGTCGGCGGCCAGTCCGGAGGATCTGCGGTCGGCGCTGGCGGCGATTCCGCGTGGAGGGGCCGGCCGCGACGCCGCGACGGGGTCGGATCAGATGGTGGTGGCGGTGTTCCCGCGCGATCTGGCGCCCCGGCAGGTCGCCGACCTGCTGGCCCGTCGTCTCGATACGCTGTGACGTGACCGCGGTGGGCTCTTTGACACTGCGTGCCACAACGTTGTGATGAAGTACCCGCACGTGGCCGCGATATCGCGGCGTATAGTTGGCTGCAAATGGCACTGAGTGCCGTACAAGTTGGCGATGCTGGGCACCCAGCGGCGAGACGACCAGGAGACAACCCCATGGCGGGCAACCCCGATTTCAACCTGTTCCAGCTCGAGGACTTCCACCACGAGCTGCGCGAGGCCATCCGCGGCCTGTGTGAGAAGGAGATCGCCCCCTACGCGAAGGATGTGGACGGCAACGCCCGCTTCCCCGAGGAGGCGCTGACCGCCCTCAACGCGGCCGGCTTCAACGCCGTGCACGTGCCCGAGGCGTACGGCGGCCAGGGCGCCGACTCGGTCGCCACCTGCATCGTGATCGAGGAAGTGGCCCGCGTCTGCGGTTCCTCCTCGCTCATCCCCGCCGTCAACAAGCTCGGCACCATGGGCCTGATCCTCAACGGTTCCGAGGAGCTCAAGACCAAGGTCCTCGCCGACATCGTCGCGGGCAAGATGGCCTCCTACGCGCTGTCCGAGCGTGAGGCCGGCTCCGACGCCGCCTCCATGCGCACCCGGGCGCGCCAGGACGGCGACGGCTGGATCATCAACGGCTCCAAGTGCTGGATCACCAACGGCGGCAAGTCCGACTGGTACACCGTCATGGCCGTGACCGACGCCGACAAGGGCGCCAACGGCATCTCCTCGTTCATGGTCCACAAGGACGACGAGGGCTTCGTGGTCGGCCCGCTCGAGCACAAGCTGGGCATCAAGGGTTCCCCGACCGCCGAGCTGTACTTCGAGAACTGCAAGGTTCCGGGCGACCGCATCGTCGGCGAGCCGGGCACCGGTTTCAAGACCGCGCTGCAGACCCTGGACCACACCCGCCCGACCATCGGCGCGCAGGCCGTCGGCCTGGCGCAGGGCGCGCTGGACGCCGCGATCGCCTACACCAAGGACCGCAAGCAGTTCGGCAAGGCCATCGCCGACTTCCAGAACACCCAGTTCATGCTGGCCGACATGGCCATGAAGGTCGAGGCCGCGCGCCTGATGGTCTACACCTCGGCCGCCCGCGCCGAGCGTGGCGAGAAGAACCTGGGCTTCATCTCCGCGGCCGCCAAGTGCTTCGCCTCGGATGTGGCCATGGAGGTCACCACCAACGCCGTGCAGCTCTTCGGCGGCGCCGGCTACACCACCGACTTCCCGGTGGAGCGCATGATGCGTGACGCCAAGATCACCCAGATCTACGAGGGCACCAACCAGATCCAGCGTCTGGTCATGTCCCGCCAGATCCTGCGCTGATCCCTGTCCCGGCAGCGCGATGAGACACCCGGAGGCGGTCCCGAATTCGGGACCGCCTCCGGTGTTCTTCGGTCCAGGGTTGGGCTGGACCGAAGTTCGCGCGCGGCTACGCGGTTCGGCCGTCCCGGGTTACTGGCCCGAGGAGAGGGTGGGCAGCAGAGTGGCGAGCAGGGTGGACAGCAGGCTGCCGGCGGGGGACAGGGTGGAGCTGCCGGTGCCGGTCGCGGGCAGGCAGGTGGTGCCCTGCGGCGCGGTCTGCACGACGGTGAGCGAGATCGGGCCGAGCGCGGTCGCGGCGACGTGCGCCTCGGTGATGTAGAGGTTCCAGGTGCCGGTGGCGGTCCCCGAGGCCGGGATCGACTGCGACGGCGTCCACTGGAAGGTCAGGTCCTGCCCGGAGACCGAGGCCTGCGCGGCCGACCACCAGGTGACATTGGTGCTGGTGTTGGTGGCCTGCAGCACGAAGTTGTTGTCCCCGTACTGGCTCGCCATGGTCGCGGCGTCGGCCGCGGGCAGCGTGACGGTGTAGGTGGTGTCGGCGCAGTAGGCCGTCGAGGTGGTGATGGCGATCTGGGCCGAGGCGGCGGGGGCCATCGCGATGGTGGCGGCGGCGACGGCCGCGGCCCCGGCGATTCCGGCGCCCGAGCGAGCGAGAACCGACTTCTTCATAAGGATTGTGTCTCCCGAGTTGTCGAAAACCCCTGTGTCGAGGGGGCTCCGGGACACTAACCCGCCTGGTGAAAGGTAAATACTTCACTCAGCATGGAATCTGCTGTGAATCGCTGTGGACGAATCCATGGTTGCCCGGATGACGCGCGGGATCGCGGCACGTCGAAAACTCTTCAGTAGCTGGAGAATTGCTCCGGGAAACGGTTCGCCCCCGATGTGCGGCAGGCGGGTTCGCCAGGGTTTTTCTTTCCCGCTTCCTCAGGTAAAGCACGGGTTCGAGGGCTGTTCGGGCCGGGATGCTGGGGGCACTATGGAGCCATGTCCGGAGTCGAAATCAACGACACCTTCGTGCGGCGGACACTGGCCGACGGGCGGGTGGAAGAGGTCGCGTGGACGGAACTGGCCGAGGTGCGCATCATCACCGCGGCGGACGGGCCGTTCGCCGGGGACGTGTTCTTCGTGCTCATCGGGGCGACCGGTAAGGGCTGCGTGGTGCCCTACTCGGCCGCCGACACCGTGTTCCTGACGAAGTTGCAGTCGTTGCCGGGATTCGACGACGCGAAAGTGGGGGAGGCGATGGTGGGCAGCGCCGACCGGCATTTCCGGGTCTGGCAGCGGCGGCACCACCGCGCCAACTAGCGAATCAGGCCACCAGATCGGCGTATTCGGGGTGCTCGCCGATGTACTTCTCCACATACCAGCAGGTGGGGATGATCGAGAAGCCCTCGGTGCGGGCGTCGTTCAACGCGAACTCGACCACCTGCGCGGCCACGCCGCGGCCTCGGAACTCGGGAAAGGTCATGGTGTGCTGGATATCGCGGACCTTGACGTCGCCGTCGACCTGCTCCGCGTAGTCGGCGTAGCCCGCGAGAGTGCCGTCCAGATAGATCTCGTAGCGGGTCGCGTCGGCATTGTGTTCCAGCGTGGTGCTCATGACCTGTGTGAACTCCCTTGTGATGCGGATTGTTCCGGAGACCGGTTCAGAGCACGGCCCCGGGGTTGAGTATCCCGTCCGGATCCAGCGCATCCTTGATCCGGCGCGTGAGCCCCATCACATCGGGGCCGAGCTGGGCCGGGAGCCACGGCTTCTTCAGCCGGCCGACGCCGTGTTCGCCGGTGATCGTGCCGCCCAACGCGATGGCCAAGTCCATGATTTCGCCGAAGGCCAGATGCGCGCGTTCGGATTCTTCCGGGTCGGTCGGGTCGTGCACGATCAACGGGTGGGTGTTGCCGTCGCCCGCGTGCGCGATGACGGAGATCAATACCCGCCGGTTTGCCGCGATCTCCGCGATCCCGGTGACCAAGTCCCCGAGCCGGGGCAGCGGCACCCCGACATCCTCGAGCAGCAGCGGCCCCTTGCGCTCCACGGCGGGGATGGCGAATCGCCGTGCCGCGCAGAAGGCTTCGCCCTCCTCCTGATCGTCGGTCCGGAAAGCCTCGGTGGCCCCGGCCTTCTCGCACGCCGCCAGCATCAGATCGGCTTCCCGCCCGGCGTGCTCGCCGGGGGCGTCCGAGCGCGCCACCAGCAGTCCCGCCGCCTGCCGGTCGAGCCCCATCCGCAGCTCGTCCTCGACAGCGTTGATCGCCACCGAATCCATGAATTCCAGCATGGAGGGCCGTAATTGGCCGGTGATGGCCAGAATGGCGTCGGTGGCAGCGGTGAGCGTCGGGAAGCTCGCCACCACCGTCGACTGCGGCGGCTGCGCGGGCAGCAGCCGCAGGGTCAGCTCGGTGATGATGCCGAGCGTCCCCTCGCTGCCCACGAACAGTTTGGTCAGCGACAGTCCCGCGGAGTCCTTGAGCCGCGGACCGCCCAGCCGCACCACGGTCCCGTCGGCCAGCACCACCTCCATGCCGAGCACGTAATCGGTTGTGACCCCGTACTTCACACAGCACAGCCCGCCGGCATTGGTGGCCGCGTTGCCGCCGATGGAACAGATCTCGAAGGAGGAGGGATCCGGCGGGTACCAGAGTCCCATGTCGGCGACGGCCCGCTTCACCTCGGCGTTGAGCAGTCCCGGCTGCACCACCGCGGTCCGCGTCACGGTGTCGACGCTGATCTCGCGCATCTTCTCGGTGCTCAGCAGCAGCGCCCCGTGCTGCGCGGTGGCGCCGCCGGAGAGCCCGGTCCCGGCCCCGCGCGGCACGATCGGCACCCGATGCGCGGCCGCCCACCGCACGGTGGCCGCGACCTGCGCGGTGGTGGACGGCCGCACCAGGGCGAGCGCGGTCCCGGCGTCCGGATCCAGTGCCCGATCCTGTCGATAGCCGCCCAGCACATCCGGATCGGTCACCACCATGCCCGCGGGCAGCAGCGCCCGGAGACCGTCGATATCGGAGATTCGGTCCGTCACGGTTCCGAACCTACGCGGTCGGGCGGGCACCGGGGCGGAACCGGACATTCCCGCGCAGTACACTGCCGCGGTGTCCGATGCCAAGCTCGAAATCCAAATGCTGCACGACCGCGTCATGGTCAAACTCAGCCCCGAGGCGGGCGAGCGGCGCAGCAGTGGCGGCATCCTCATTCCCGCCACCGCCCAGGTCGCCAAGCGCCTGTCCTGGGGCGAGGTGTGCGGCGTCGGGTCGCACGTGCGCGCGGTGAGCGTGGGCGACCAGGTGCTGTTCAGCGCCGATGACCAGTTCGAGGTCGAGATCCAGGCGCAGGCGTATTACGTTCTGCGCGAACGCGATCTGCACGCCGTCGCCAACACCCACCCCGAACACGGCACCGGGCTGTACCTCTGATCAGACGGTCTTCACGACTCCGCCGTCGATGAGGTAGTCGGCGCCGGTGACGGCGCCGGCCTGTGCGGAGGCCAGGAAGGTGATCAGCGCCGCGACCTCCTGGGGTTCGACGATGCGTCCGATGGTGACACCGAACTGGCCGGGCAGCGCGGCCAGGAACTCTTCCTGATCGACGCCGTTCGCGGCGGCCAGCTTCGCGCCGAGATGGTCGGCGCTGCGCCAGATGTCGGTCCCGACCGGCCCGGGGGAGACGGTGTTCAGCCGTACCCCGTGGGGCCCGAATTCCTCGCTGATCCGCTTGCCGAACGCGGTGAGCGCCGCCTTCGCCTCGCTGTATCCGGCGGGGCCGACCGCTGGAACCCGGGCGTTGATCGAGGAGACGTTGACGATCGCCCCGCGCCGCTCGATCAGGCTGGGCAGCGCCGCGCGGGTGGCGGCCACCACCCCGAACAGATTGAGGCCGAACATGTCGTGCCACTGCTGTTCCGGGATGTCCAGGAAGCCGCCGAGCACCAGCTTGTCCGGGTCGCCCGCGCCGACATTGTTGATCAGGATGTCGAGGCCGCCGACTTCGGCCAATGCCGCCTCGACCGCTTCGGTCGCGCCCGCGCTGGTGCTCAGGTCCGCGGAAACGGTGGCCGCCGAGACCTTTTCGAGTTCGGGCGTGATGTTGCGTGCGACGCCGACGACGCGCACGCCCTCGTTCGCGAGGGCTTCGGCGACTGCGAGTCCGATGCCGCGGCTGGCGCCGGTGACGAGTGCGGTCTTGCCGTTCAGTCCGAGATCCATGATCCGTACCTTTCTTGAACTGCGAGTCAAAAACTGGGGTAAAAGAAGAGGCCGCCGGTCGCGGCCCGAGTTCAGAGGGTGGACAGAGTGGTGTCGATGATCCGGTACATGGTCTCCGCATCGGAGATCTTGGCGGTGATGCGGAGTCCGCCAATGGTATTCATCAGGAATTCGCTGTAGGTCCGCGCGTCGACCTCGGTGCGGACGTCACCGTCGCGCCGGCCTTGCTCGATGCGCTCGGTGAGCGCCTCGACCATGTGCCCGTGTGCGACCGTCACCGCCTTGGTCGCTTCCGGATCGTGCCCGCCGAGTTCCAGGGCGGTATTGGCGACCAGGCACCCGCGCCGGACCTCGCCCGACAGATCGCTGTCCACGATCAGTCGCATCCAGGCCCGCAGTCGCTCCGTGGTGGTGCCCGGCTCGGACAGGACCTCCCGTGCCAGTGTCGCCCCCATGCGGTCGTATCGGGTCATGCACAGCTCGAACAGCTCCCGCTTGCTTCCGAAGGTGTTGTAGAGACTGCCTTTCCCGACGCCGGTGGCCTCGGCGAGCTGCGCGGGCGAGGTGTTGCCGTACCCATGGGTCCAGAACGCTTCCATGGCGCGGTCCACCACCGTGTCCGCGTCGAAGTTGCGTGGTCTGCCCATGGAATCGACCCTAGATGTTTTAGACCTCGGGGTCAATAATTGTTTCGGGTAGCCTCGCGGCGATGAAACGCAGGCTGCTCACCATGGGCGCGCTCACGCTCGTGGTGCTGGCGCTGATCTCGGCCGGACTGTACGTGCTGATGAATTCGCGCACCTACCAGGTGGCGGGCCGCCTGGTATCCCGGGTCGACACCACCGACAAGGTCGTCGCCCTCACCCTCGACGACGGCCCCACCGAACGCACCCCGGCGATCCTGAAAGCCCTGGCGGACGCGGGCATCCCGGCCACCTTCTACCTCATCGGCGGTGAACTGGCCGCCCACCCCGACCAGGGCCGCGCCATCGCCGAGTCCGGCAACGAGATCGGCAACCACACCTACCACCACGAACGCATGATCTTCGTGACCCCCGGCTTCGTCCGTGACGAGGTGGAACGCACCGACGCCGAGATCGCCAAAACCGGCTACCGCGGCCCGATCACCTTCCGCCCGCCCAACGGCAAGAAACTCTTCGCCCTGCCCTGGTACCTCTCCCACCACGACCGCGCCACCGTCACCTGGGATGTGGAACCCGATTCGGGCAAGACCCCCACCACCGACGAGATCGTCTCCGAAACCCTGTCGAAGGTGCATCCGGGCTCGATCATCCTGCTGCACACCATGTATCCGACCGGTGACCCTTCCCTGTCCGCGATTCCACGTATCGCGCAGGCGCTGCGCGAGCAGGGCTACCGCTTCGTCACGGTGTCGCAGTTGCTGGAACACTGACCGGCGGCCGAAACACCAACGGCCCGCATCTCTTCCGAGATACGGGCCGTCGACGTGCGAGTCGCGGTTACAGCGCCTTCAGTTCCTCGGTGACAGCGCCGACGGACTTCTTGGCGTCGCCGAACAGCATGGAGGTGTGGTCGGCGTAGAACAGCGGGTTGTCGATGCCGGCGAAGCCGGAGTTCATCGAGCGCTTGAGCACGATGACCGACTTGGCCTGGTCGACGTTCAGGACCGGCATGCCGTAGATCGGGGACGAGGCGTCCTCGCGGGCGGCCGGGTTGGTGACGTCGTTGGCGCCGATGACCAGGGCGACATCGGTGCGGGCGAACTCGCCGTTGATGTCGTCCATTTCCTTCATGGCGTCGTAGGACACCTCGGCCTCGGCCAGCAGCACGTTCATGTGGCCGGGCATACGACCGGCGACCGGGTGGATGGCGTACTTGACCTCGACACCCTTGGCCTCGAGCAGGGCCGCCATCTCCTTGACCGCGTGCTGGGCCTGGGCCACGGCCATACCGTAGCCGGGGACCACGATGACCTGGTTGGCGTAGGCCATCTGGATCGCGGCGTCGGCGGCGGAGGTGGCCTTGGCCTGCTTCTGCTCGCCGGAGCCGGACGCGCCGGGAGCGGCCGCGCCGCCACCGAATCCGCCCGCGACGATGGCGGGGATGGACCGGTTCATGGCCTTGGCCATCAGGTTGGTCAGGATGGTGCCGGACGCGCCGACGATCATGCCGGCCACGATCATGGCGGTGTTGTTCAGCGCCAGACCGGCGGCCGCGGCGGACAGACCGGTGAGGGCGTTGAGCAGCGAGATGACCACGGGCATGTCCGCGCCGCCGATCGGCAGCACGACCATCAGACCGAGGATGCCCGCGAGCACCAGCAGCGCGATCATCCAGTACTGCGGCACACCGTCATTGGTGGCGCCGATGCCGATCACCACGGCCGCCGCGATGGCGCCCGCGAGCAGCAGCAGGTTCAGCGGCTGCTGCAAACGGCCGACGCTGATCGGGCGGCCCGACAGCAGCTCCTGCAGCTTGGCGAAGGCGATGATCGAGCCCCAGAAGGAGACCGAGCCGATGATGGCCGCGAACAGCGAACCGATCACGATGTGCACCGAGGGGCTCTCGTGCACCTGGGAAAAGCCCTTGGTGTCGAGGAATTCGGCCCACGCGATGAGCGCGACGGTGCCACCGCCGACGCCGTTGAACGCGGCGACCAGCTGCGGCATGGCGGTCATCTTGGTGAACCGCGCGGGCGGAACACCCAGCGCCACACCGACGACCAGACCGGCCACGATCAGGATCCAGTTGTTGGTGTCGCGGATCGAGATGAGCGTCGCGATGACCGCGATCGCCATGCCGACCGCCGCGATCAGGTTGCCGCGCACCGCGGTCTTCGGGCCGGTGAGGCCCATCAGACCGTAGATGAACAGCGCGAACGCCGCGATGTAGAGAATATTGACCAGGTTGTCCATGGGGTTACTCGCCCGCCTTCTCTCGCGCGGCAGGCTTCTTGGCCTTGAACATGCCCAGCATGCGGTCGGTCACGACGAAACCGCCGATGACGTTCAAGGTTCCGAACACGACGGCCACGAACAGGATGATCTGCATCAGCACCGAGGGGTGCTGCACCTTGCCGAACACCACCAGCGCGCCCAGCACGACGATGCCGTGAATGGCGTTGGTGCCGGACATGAGCGGGGTGTGCAGGGTGTTGGGCACCTTGGAGATCACGGCGAAACCGACGAACCCGGACAGCACCAGGATCGCGATGTTCGCCAGCAATTCGGTGTACATCAGGCTTCCACCTCACGGGTGACGCAGGAATCCGCCAGCACCTGATCCTCGAAATCGGGTGCGAGCGCACCGTCCTTCAGCATGAGTTCGAGCAGGGCGGCGATGTTCTTGGAGTACAGCTCGCTGGCGTGCTCCGGCATGGTGGCCGGCAGGTTCAGCGGCGAGGCGATGGTGACGCCGTGGCGCACAACGGTTTTGCCGGGTTCGGTCAACTCGCAGTTACCGCCGGTCTCACCGGCCAGGTCCACGATCACGCTGCCGGGCTTCATGCCCTCGACGGCGGCGGCGGTGACCAGGCGCGGGGCCGGGCGACCGGGCACCAGCGCGGTGGTGATGACCACGTCGAAGCCCTTGATGGCGTCCTCGAGGGCCTGCTGCTGCTGAGCCTTCTCGTCGTCGGTGAGCTCGCGGGCGTACCCGCCCTCACCGGCGGCGTCGATGCCGAGGTCGAGCCACTGCGCGCCGACCGAGCGCACCTGGTCGGCGACCTCGGGGCGAACGTCGTAACCGGTGGTGCGGCCGCCGAGGCGCTTGGCGGTGGCCAGGGCCTGCAGACCGGCGACGCCCACGCCGAGGACCAGCACGGTGGCCGGCTTCACGGTGCCCGCGGCGGTGGTCAGCATGGGGAAGAATCGGGTGGATTCCGAGGCGGCGAGCAGCACGGCCTTGTAGCCGGCGACGTTCGCCTGGGAGGACAGCGCGTCCATGACCTGGGCGCGGGAGATGCGCGGAATCGCTTCCACGGCATACGCCTGCACGCCCGCGGCCTTCAGCGCGCCGATCTTGGTGTCGGCGTTGCGGGGCGCCAGGAACCCGATCAGGGTCTGGCCCTTCGCGAGCTTGCCGATCTCGCCGTCATTGGGCGGCGCGACCTTCACGACGACGTCGGCGCTGTACGGATCGCCCAGCGTCGCACCGGCTTCGGTGTACGCCTCGTCCGGAATCAACGCGCCCAGACCGGCACCGGCCTCGACGATCACCTCGACACCCTGCTTCAGCAGGGCCGGAATGATCTTCGGCACCAATGCGACGCGTCGTTCGTCAGGGTTCGTCTCGCGAACCACTCCGACGCGCGCACCGCGGGGCGCAGCGGTCTGTGCGCTCTGCGTTGTGTCCACTTGTCAAACTTCCTTCTCGTGGTGAGTCCAGGCCACCTGTCGGTTTTCAGCCGTGTCACCGGTCCAACGGTGGTCCGAACTTACTGTGCAGTAAGTTCGTGAGAATTCTCGCAACTGTACCTGGTTCGCGGTGAGCGTAGCCGAGATGCCCATCACATGGTGTGGCGGGAAAACCGGACAACTCCATGCTCGGCCGGGGTTCTCCCGGCGTCGAACACGATCGAATCGTTGATGCTACTGGTCGGTAGCTCTGGGGCCGGTTGTGCCGGTATCGGGGGCCGGTAGGGGGTGTCGCGCATCACCTGTACGCCGTAATGTCTGCATGGTGAGTGGCTGCATCTTCTGCCGGATCGTCGCGGGCGACGCACCCGCGACCAAGATCTTCGAGGACGACCATCTGGTCGCCTTCCTCGACGTCCGGCCGATCACCCGGGGGCACACCCTGGTGATCCCCAAGCGGCATGCGACCGATCTCGACGAACTCGACCCGGAGATGGGCGCCCGCCTGTTCGGCTTCGGGCACCGCCTGGCCAAGTCGATGCGCCGGGCGGGTCTCACCGCCGACGGCGCGAACCTGCTCATCAATGACGGCAAGGCCGCCTTCCAGACCGTTCATCACGTGCACCTGCACGTGATTCCCCGCCATCACGGCGACACCCTGCGCTTCGCGAAGGGCTTCGTACTGCGCCGCCCGCACGACACCGAGCGCACCGCCGCGGCACTGCGGGCCGGACTGGACCGGCTCGCCGATGAGGAAAGGGAGACCACCGCATGACCGACACGGTGCCGGACCGCGCCGAGATCACCGCCCTTTTATCCGACCAGTGGGACGCCCTCACCCGGCTGGTGGGCGGGCTGGACGAAAACGAGTGGCGCACGTCATCGCCGCTGCCGGGCTGGACGGTCTTCGACGTCATCGCCCACGTGGTCGGCACCGAATCGCTGCTGCTGGGCGAGCCGACCCCCGACGCCGAGGTCTCCGGCGACCACATCCGCAACGACATCGGCGCGCTCAACGAGAAGTGGATCGCATCGCTGCGCCCGCTGGCCGGCGCCCAACTGCTGGACCGCTTCCTCGACGTCACCGGCCGCCGCCTGAAGGCGCTCGAGCAGATCGGCTCGGAGGCGTGGGCCGAGGCGGTGCCGACCCCGGTGGGCATGGCCCCCTACGGCCGGTTCATGCGCATCCGCCTGTTCGACTGCTGGATGCACGAGCACGACATCGCCGACGCGCTCGGCGTCTCCGTCGACGAGGGCGGGGAGCGCGGCGCGCAGGCCTACGCCGAGCTGCTGACCGCCCTCGGACGGGCCGCGGTCAAAGGCGCGGGCGCGCCGGACGGTGCGCGCATCACCGTCGAGCTGACCGGTCCGGTGCCGCGGACCCTGCACATGGCGGTCGACGGCGGCCGCGCGAACCTGGTCGAGACGCTCGACGGCCCGGCCACCACGGTCGTCACCATGGACTCGGGTCTGTTCGCCCGGCTGCGCGGCGGTCGCACCACCGCGGACGCGCACGCGGGGGAGTTCACCCTCTCCGGTGACACGGATCTCGGCAACCGCCTGGTCCGCAGCCTCGCCTTCACGATCTGACCCCGTGCGACTGTTCCTGTCCAGCTACCGTTTCGGCGCGCACCAGCGACGACTGCTCGACCTGGTGGGCACGCCCGGCCCGGTGGCCGTCATCGCCAATGCCTGTGACGCCTGGCCCTCGGCCTGGCAGAGCGCCGTCACCAGCGATCTGATGCCCTTGCGCCGCTTGGGTTTCCAGCCCGAGGTGCTCGACCTGCGCGACCACCTCGGCCGCCCGGACGAGGTGGAGCGACGGCTGCGCGAATTCCCGATGGTGTGGGTGCGCGGCGGCAACACCTTCGTGCTGCGCGCCCAATTCGCCCGCAGCGGAGCCGATCTCGCCCTGATGAAACTGCTCGCGGAGGATGCCCTGGTCTACGCGGGCTACAGCGCCGGGGCCTGCGTGATGACCCCCGACTTCCACGGCATCGAGGCCATCGACGACCCGGGCGAGGTCCGCGCCGCCTGCGGCGTCGAACCGCGCTGGGACGGTCTCGGCCTGGTCGACCGCCGCATCGTCCCGCACCTGGATTCCCCGACCGACCCGCGGGGGCTGTCCCGGAAACTGGTGCGCGACTACGTCGCCGACGGGATTCCACACTGGGCACTCACCGACGACCACGTGGTCGTCGTCGACGGTGAGAGCACGACGGTCCTGACCTAGACCTGGCAAAAGCCTGCGCACGACGAGGATGCGCAGGCTTTTCCGTTTCCCCGGTAGGGGTTTCAGGGCGAAGCCCTGAGAGTTACGAGAGTTGTCAATTCCCCTTGTGGCGCAGGCCGTGTCCCAGGGCGACGGCCGCCGCGCCGAAGGCGCCGATGGCCAGCGTCGCGAAGCTCGCGACGTACGCGCCCTCGGTCGGCACGGCGTGCGCGCCCAGCTTCAGCACGTGGGCGGTCAGGATCGAGCCGGTGATCGCGCCCGCGATCGAGCCGCCCGCGGTCCGCACCAGTGAGTTGATGCCCGACGCGATGCCGCTCTCGCTCATCGGCACGTGCTGCACGGCGAGGGTGCCCAGCGCCGCGTAGCCGATGCCGAAACCGATGCCCTGCAGCGCGTTCGCGATGACCATGTCGTAGCCGTGGCCGTGCGAGAAGGCCAGCCAGCCCATCGACAGTCCGGCGAAGGTCGCGCCGATGGCGAGGGTGTAGGCGGGTCCGATCTTGGCGGAGATGCGGCCGGTGTTGAAGGAGAAGAAGGTCATCAGCGCCGCGCTCGGGATGCCGTAGAGGCCGACCGACAGCACGGTCCCGGACAGGCCGTAGCCGACCTTGTCCGCGGGCGTCTGAATGAAGTTGGAGACCAGCGAGAACGCGCCGAACATGGAGAAGCCGAGCAGCGCGGAGGCCACGTTGGCCGACAGCGACTGCGGGCCGACGAGCAGCTGCAGGCGCACCAGCGGCTGTTCGACCTTCAGCTCCACGAACACCCAGACGGCGGTGAGCACCGCGGCGGCCGCGAACATGCCGATGACCGAGCCGGAGCCCCAGCCCCAGCGCGGGCCTTCGCTGATGCCGAGCAGCAGGCAGATCAGCAGCGCGGCCAGCAGGGCCGCGCCGATGAAGTCGGGCTTGCCGCCGTGGCGGACGCCATTGTTCTTGGCGCTCACCTGGATCAGCACGGTGGCGACCACGCCGAGACCCGCGGTCAGCCAGAAGACCGGGTGCGGGTTGGTGGTGTGGTCGGCGATGACACCGGTGGCCAGCAGTCCGATGGTGCCGCCGACGCCCATGGTGCCGGACACGACTCCGATCGCGCGGACCAATCTCTCGCGCGGGAAGGTGTCGCGGATGATGCCGATGGCGAGCGGGATCATGGCCGACGAGATGCCTTGCAGCGCCCGGCCGAAGATATAGACGGGCAGCGTGGTGGCGAAGGCGCACACGACCGAGCCGACGATGAGCACGCCCATGGTGACCATGACCATCGGCTTCTTGCCGTACATGTCGCCGAAGCGGGAGAGCAGCGGCGTGGCGACCGCGCCGGAGAGCAGCGCGGCGGTGAACAGCCAGGTGACCCCGGCGACGTCGGTGTGCAACTGCACGATGAAGCGGGGCAGCAGTGGAATCACGACGGTCTGCTGCAAGGACACGACCAGACCGGCCGCAGACAATGCGAGCAGGGTGAGGGCGAGGTGGGCCTTCGAAGGTTCGACGGGTTTCGACACGTCGACCTGACCGACAGCGGTCGTAGTCATCAGGTGGTCCTTTGGTTTACTTACCAAAATTAAGTAAATGGGTTTCGTAAGATAACCACATGCCGCGATCGGAAGCCATTCCCGCCACTGAAGTTGACGCAGGTCACATCGTCGAACTGGAGCGCGCGCTGGCCCGTATCGCGTATCTGCTGACCCGCGTCCGCCGCCACGACAAGGCCATGGTCCAGTGCGGCCTCACCATGGACCGGGCCAGCGTCCCGCTGCTGCGCCTGCTCGCCGACGCCCCCGAGCCCATGCGCCTGGGCGAGCTGGCCGCCCGCCTCGACGTGGAGGCCCCGCACGTGAGCCGCCAGATCCAGCGCCTCGAGAAGGCGGGCTACGTCGAACGCGTCGCCGACCCCGATGACCGCCGCGCCCAGCGCGTCGGCCCCACCGCCTCGGGCCGCCGGGCCGTCGAGGCCGTCCGCGAGGTGATGCGCGGCTGGATGGCCGAGGCCCTGGCCGACTGGACCACCGATGACCTCAAGGCCGTCTCCGCCCTCAACCACCGCATGGTCGACGCCTTCCTGGACCACGCCGAATTCATCGGCGACCTCGGCGCCACCGCGCGCGACCGGCCGGGCAAGTCCGCCTGATCCTCACTCGCGCGCCGAGCCCGGTGCGGCGACGGCCCGAGCACCCCACGCGCACAACAGCATCGCGCACAACGGCACCCCCATCGCGGTGGTCAGCGGCATGACCTTGCTGAGCCACCCGATGATCGCCGGCCCCGCCAGCAACCCCACATAACCGAGCCCGAACACCCGCGACATATCCGTGGCGGAGGTTGCCGAGCCGAGATTCCCGGCCGCGGTGAACACCTGCGGCACGCCCCCGGCCAGCCCGATCCCGCACAGCGCCCAGCCCGCGATGGTCAGCGGCAGCCACCCGGACAGCACGATGACCCCGAAACCGATGGCCGCCAAGGCCGTTCCCCAGCGCAGCACGCCCATCCGGCCGAAGCGGCCGCTGACCCGGTCCGCGCCGAACCGCCCGGCGGTCATGGTCAGGGAGAACGCGGTGAAGGCCAGCGCGGCGGCGCCCGCGTCGACGCCGAGCCGATCCCGGACCTGCAGCGCGCTCCAGTCCGCGGCGACGCCCTCGGCCATCAGCAGTGCGAACGCGATCAGGCCCAGGGCCACGACCTTCCGTCCGATCCGCCCCGCGGGTTTGCCCTCCGCGGCCGGTGTCGAGGCTCCGGTGGCCGGAAGATGCTGGGCCGCCGCCGGATCGACATGCGTGCCCGGCACGTCGTCCCCCGCCGGAGCGGTGTGCGGGAGCAGCGCCGGAATCGCCACCACCGTGACGGCGAGCCCGACCGTCGTAGTCAGGGTGAACGTGACGGGCAGGGACCAGTGCGCGTGCTGGGCGGCCGCCCCGAAGGCCGAGCCGAGGAATCCGCCGCAGGAGAAGAAGGCGTGGAACGCGGACATGATGGGCCGGGCGTAGGCCCGCTCGATGTGCACTGCCTGCGCGTTCATCGAGACGTCCAGCGCGCCGTTGGCGAAACCGAAGACGCACAGGAACACCCCGAGCGCGACGGAAGAGGCGGCGTGGGCCGGGCCGAGCAGGGTCAGGGCCAGCAGGGCGACGGCCGCCGCGGTGAGCGTGCGGCTGCCCACCCGGTCCGCCAATGGCCCGGCGGTCTGCATGCCCACGATGGCGCAGGCCGCCATGAGCAGGATCAGCATGCCCAACAGGGGCGGTGAGACGCCGGTGCGCGCGGTGACGGCGGGGATGTGCACGATCCACACGGCCGAAAGCATCCCGTTGAGCCCGAACACCGCGAACAGCGCCAGGCGCGCCTTCCGGAGGCGGGGAGCGGACGTCGCGGCGGCCATCGGTACGACGCTACCGGGTGCACCCGGCATCTCCCGGGGTTTCGCGATCCGTTCCGGCGGCGTCGACGGTCGGGGCCGCGATCCGAATCGGCTGCGGGGCAAGCTGTTTGCCCCGACTTCCAGGGCTACCGGTTGCTCAGCGGCCGGTGCGAGAGTGTCTCATGAAGTTCAAACGCTGCATTTTCACTCTCGCGGCCGTGGGGCTCGCTCCCTTCGCGACCATGGCCACGGCACACGCCGTGGATCCGGTGCCCAGCCCTCAGCCCACCGAGTGCTACCCGTACTCGCTCTTCGGCACCATCGCCGCCAAGTGCTACACGCGAGCCGAGTACCTGCAGCACACCATGGAGGCGCTCAACCCGGCCTCCGGATCCTCCGCGCTCACCTCCGGATCGTCCGACATCACGTCCGGAACGTCCATCCTCACCGGACTTCCCAGGCTCCTCGGAGCCACTGGATCCTCGGGTTCCGCCGGAAGCTAGGCCGCCCCGGCGGAACGCCGGGGCCCTCGAGCGTCCGCCGCGGCCTTCCAGACTCCGTCCGCGGCGGCCGCGCGCGCATAGTCGGCGAAGTCGCGCGGCGCGCGGCCCAGCGCCCGCCACACCCCGTCGGCGACGGGCGAGTTGCGGCCGTCGAGCACCGTGCCGAACAGGTAGTCCAGCAGGCTGATCTCATCGGCCGGGACCCCGTAGGAGATCAGAGCCGCCACGAAACCCGTTCGGGTGAGCGGGATGTAGGCGATCTCGCGGCCCGACGCCGCGCCGATCTCGGCCACCGCCGTGGCGAAGCTGATCGCGCGCGGGCCGGTCAGTTCGTACACCTGCCCGGCGTGCCGGTCGTCGAGCAGCGCGGCCGCCGCCACCTCGGCGACGTCATCGGCGTGCACGAACGGCTCCGGCATGTCACCGGCGGGCAGGGCCACCTCGCCGGCCCGGACCGAGTCGGCGAACGCGCCCTCGTCGAAATTCTGCGCGAACCAGGCGCACCGCACCACCGTCCACGACAGGCCCGAATCCCGCACGATGCCTTCGCATTCCAGGGCCTCGGGCTCGCCGCGGCCGGACAGCAGCACCACGGTGCGCACCCCGGCCGCGGCGGCCCGGTCGCAGAACGCCTTGATGTCGGCGGGCGCGCCCGGCATCGCGAGATCCGGTTGGTAGGACAGGTATACGGCGTCGACGCCGTCCAGTGCGGCCGCCCAGGTTTCACGGTCGGTCCAGTCGAACGGTATTGCGGCCGTGCGGGAACCGGCCCGCACGGGCACGCCGCGCGCGGTCAGCAGGGCGGCCACCCGGCGTCCGGTCTTGCCGTTCGCGCCGAGGACGAGGACGGTGTTCGTGCTGTTCGGGATGGTTTCGTTGATCATGTGACGAGTACACCGGGATTCGGCGAGCGCGAACATGGTTGAGAAGCGCCCGGGCATTTGCCATCGTCTTTGTCATGGATGCGTTGGCCAGTCTGCTCGAAGGACCACGGGCGCGAGCGGCATTCGTGATGCGCTCGTCGTTCGACCCGCCGTGGTCCCTGCGAATTCGGGACGAGGCCCCGCTGACCGTGGTGGCGGTGGTGCGGGGCGGCGGCTGGGTGCTGCCGGAACCCAAGAGCGGCAAGCCGGGTCCGCCGCGGCAGCTGCGCACCGGCGATATCGCCATCTTCCGCGGCCCCGACCATTACGTGGTGGCCGACGATCCGGGCACGGCCCCGCAGGTGCTCATCGAACCCGGCAATATCACCACCACCCTGGACGGCGAAGTCCTGTGCGAGGCACTGAGTCTGGGCGTGCGCAGCTGGGGCACCAGCGCCGACGCCGAGACCGTGCTGGTCACCGGCACCTACGAGCACGAGTCGGCGGCCAGTCGCCGGCTGCTGCGCGCCTTGCCGCCGATCGCGGTGCTCGGCCGCGGCGAGATCGACTCCCGCGTGCTGGATCTGCTGGTCGACGAGTCCGCCAAGGACCTGCCCGCGCAGGGGGCCATGCTGGACCGACTATTGGACCTGCTGCTCATCGCCGCGCTGCGCGCCTGGTTCTCCCGCGCCGACGCCCCCGCCTGGTATCACGCTTACGGTGACCCGCTGGTCGGCAAGGCCCTGCGGCTCATGCAGCACAATCCCGCCCACCCGTGGACGGTCGCCTCGCTGGCCGCCGAGGTCGGCGTCTCCCGGGCCGCGCTGGCCCGCCGCTTCACCGAACTGGTCGGCGAGCCGCCCATGGCCTTCCTCACCGACTGGCGCCTGGCCCTGGCCGCCGACCTGCTCCACGAATCCGACGCCACCCTCGAGGCCATCGCCCGCCGCGTCGGCTACGGCAGCGCCTTCGCCCTGTCCACCGCCTTCAAACGCCACTACGGCATCAGCCCCCGCGACCATCGCGCCACACCGGACGAACGCTCCGCCTGAATACACGGCGGACCGGGCCTCGGCTGCAGCCGCTAAGGTTCGTGTTCGGTAAACCTCGACGCGAACCCGACCGGAGCGAAGCGGAGGGCAAGATGACTGAGTACCCGGTGTTGTGGCCCGTGCCGACGCGCTGGGCGGACAACGACCACTACGGGCACGTCAACAACGTGACGTACTACTCGTACTTCGACACGGCCGTGAACGCCTGGCTGATCAGCGCGACCGGGACCGATATCCGGGACCTGCACGCCATCGGCGTGGTGGCCCAGACCTCCTGCACGTTCCTGGGTTCGATCAGCTTCCCGGACATGCTGCGGGTGGGCATCCGGGTGGCGCGGCTGGGCAATTCGAGCATCAACTACGAGCTGGCCATCTTCCGGGACGGCGGTGACCAGCTGGAGCTGGCCGCCACCGGCACCTTCACGCACGTCTACGTGGACGAGCAGACCCGCAAGCCGGTGCCGATCCCGGCGGTCATCCGGGCGGCCGCCGAGCCGCTGGTGGTCGCGCGGGCCGAGAACTAGACCCTGCTCAGCAGGGTCAGCGGATCCTCCAGCAGGGCGGCCACGCTCGCCAGGAACCGCGACCCCTGCTCGCCGTCGATCATCCGGTGGTCGAAGCTCAGCCCCAGGCTGGTCACCCAGCGCACGGCCAGTTCGTCGCGATGCACCCACGGCCGCTTGCGGATCGAGCCCAGGCACAGGATGGCCGCCTCGCCCGGATTCACCAGCGGCACACCGGTGTCCACGCCGAACACGCCGACATTGGTGATGGTGAAGGTGCCGCCGGTCAGATCGGTGGGGGTGGCGGTGCCGCCGCGCGCCTTGGCGGCCGCCCCGGCGATCTCCAGGCACAGGTCGCGCAAGGTGAACCCTTGCGCCTCCTTGAGATTGGGCACCAGCAGCCCGCGTTCGGTGGCGACCGCGAAGCCCAGGTTCACATAGTGCTTGGTGACGATCTCCTGATTCGCCTCGTCCCAGGCGGCATTGATCTCCGGGAACTCGGTGAGCGCCGCCAGCGCGGCCCGGGCTACCAGCGCGAGCGGGGTGAGGGTGAGCCCGGTGAAGCTGGGTGTCGTGCGCAGATGCTCGAGCAACTCCATGGACGCGGTGAAGTCCGTGGTCACGAAGGTGCTGGCCTGTGGAATGTGCTGGGCGCTGGCCACCATGGCGGCGGCGGTGCGCTTGCGGATGCCGCTGATCGGCGTGCGGGTCTCGCGTTCGGCGGGGACGGCGCGGGCGCCGCCGAGCGCCGGATGCATGGGCGTCACCTCGGGCGCGTGCGGCGTCACCGGCAGCGCGGTGAGGGTGGCCGGCGGCGGGGTGTGGATCGGAATATGACCGGTGCCCAGGGATTCCGGCCGCATGCCGTGCAGATCCTCGATGGTGACCGCGCCCTGCGGCCCGGTGCCGATCACGGTGCTCAGGTCGATCCCGATCTCGCGGGCCAGTTTCCGGGCGGCGGGCGTGGCGGCGGGCCGCCCGGCGGGCGCGGAACTGCCGAGCCCTTCCGGGCCGTCCGAACCCATGGCGCGGCGGCCCGGAACACCCGGCGCGTCACCCGTTTTCGCGGCCCCGCGCGCGGCGCGGCGCGACACCGGCTCGCTGTCGGGGCCGTAAC
>NZ_JBSGCY010000082.1:0-5333 GCF_053602115.1 Nocardia sp. NPDC004582
CGCGGTTCGAAGGCGGGACGGTCCGGGCGCGGTAGCGGCTCGGGGCCCGGTGCGGGCGGCCACCCGGGCGCGGCCGGGTTGAACTGGGTGTGGTCCTCGAAGGGCGGGCGGGCCGCCGGGTTGAACTGGGTGCGCGGCGCGGAGTCGCGTCCGGCGCGGGCGGTGATGTCGCGCATGGCGTCCGAGGCGGCGTCGCGGGTCGCGCCATTGTCGTCCGGGGAGCCGTCGCCGCCCCGGGAGCCGTTGCCGCCGCGGAACGGGCGCACCTCGTCGGTGGTGTCGTCCTCGGGGTCGTAGCGGCGGCGGCGACCGCCCTCGCGGGGCGCGGGCGGCGCGGCGGGCGGCTCGGCGCCCAGGCCGTCGACCGCGAAGTCGGAGTCCAGCGGATCGGGCTTGCGGCGGCGGCCGCCGGAGCGGGGCTCGGCCGGGGCCGGGGTCTCGGTGGGGGGCCAGTCCAGACCGGCGGACCAGCTCTGGCCGGCCGGCTCGGGTAGGGACGGCGGCTGCGGGGCGGGGGCCAGCGGGTCGTAGTACGAAATGGGCCCGGAGAGCGGCGAATACGCGGGTTCGGGCTCGGCTGCCGAATAGGACGAATAGTCCGGCTGGGGCGGGGCCGCGGGAGTGGAGAAGTCGGAGTAATCCGAATAGTTCGAGGAATCAGCGTAATTCGAGAAGTTCGAATAGTTGGAATAGTCCGATTCGGCCGCGGCGGGCTCGGGCGCGGCGGCGGCTTCCTCGTCCGGCGCGGCGTGGGAGGAGGATCCGGGCACGATCGGAATGTCGCCGGTCAATTCGGCGACGGAGATGCCCCGACCGCTGCGGCGTCTGCGGCCCCCACCGCTCGCGGGGGCGCCACTCTGCTGCCCGTTCCGCGCCAGTAGCTCGGCGACGGACAGCTGACTTGAATCCTCGGTCATCGAGACACCGTTTCGATCGGGCCCGTCAGGCCGCTGTCGGGGCCGCCGGCTATCGGTTCGCTATCCAGGTCGGTATCCAATTTGCGCAAGATCAATCCCTCTCGCAGTGCCCAGGGACAGATTTCGAGCGTGTCCAGGGACAGTGCCCGCATACTCGCCTCCGCGACCAGCGCACCGGCCACGAGTTGTTGTGACCGATCAGAACTTACGCCTTCCAATTCTGCCCGGTCGGCGGCTGTCATTCTCGAAATGAACGCAATCAGCTGCCGCAGGCCGGAACTGGTCAGGGTACGCCGCACTCGCGGTCCCGCAACAGAGGGGGCGGCGCCGGTCAGCCGGGCCAGCGAGCGGAAGGTCTTGGAGGTGCCGACGGCCAGATCCGGGCGGCCCACCTCGAGCAGTTGCTTGCTGGGCAGTACCAGCTCGGCGTCGAGCCAGTCGCGCAGTACCGCGACCCGGCGCTTGCCCGGCGGGTCGTGGCGCAGCCAGTCCCGGGTGAGGCGGCCGGCGCCGAGTTGCAGCGACAGGGCCATATCCGGGTCCTCGTCCGCGCCGTTGCTCATCTCGAGCGAGCCGCCGCCGATATCCAGGTTGAGGATCCGCCCGGGGCTCCAGCCGTACCAGCGGCGCACCGCGAGGAAGGTGTGTCGAGCCTCATCGACACCGGAGAGCACCTGCAGCTTGACGCCGGTCTCGGCGCGGACCCGGGCCAGCACCTCATCGGAGTTGGTGGCCTCGCGGACCGCGGAGGTGGCGAAGGCCATCAACTCCACGCAGCCGGAAGTCTTTGCGATACTTGCGAATTCGGCTACGGTGGCGGTCAGCTTGGCGGCCCCGGCGGGCGTGATCCGCCCGTGGTCGTCCATGCTCTCCGACAGTCGCAGGGCCGACTTCGTCGAACTCATAGGCATCGGGTGTCCACCACGATGCGCGTCCACCACGAGCAGGTGGACGGTATTGCTTCCCACATCGAGTACACCGAGCCGCACATGAATACGGTACTGGGTGAGTCAGGACTTCTGGCCAGGCGACTGAGCTGTTAGCGTTCCGCGTTGTGACGACAGGGGCATCGGCGAGCGGACCGACCGGGCTGCGACCAGCGGCGAAGATCGACCCGACGCCCGAAGTGGAACTCGACTTCCCGCGCGAATGGATCGAATTCGTCGATCCAGCAAATGACGAGCATTTGATCGCGGCGGATCTGACCTGGCTGCTCTCGCGCTGGACCTGCGTTTTCGGCACACCGGCATGTCAGGGCATCATCGACGGCCGCGAGAACGACGGCTGCTGCTCGCACGGCGCGTTCCTCTCCGACGAGGAGGACGGCAAGAAGCTGCACAAGGCTGTGAAAATGCTCACACCCGAGGATTGGCAGCTGATGGGCGAGGCGACCGACGAGCAGGGCCGGGTCCGCAAGAAGCTGTACCTCGAGGAGGACGACCTCGATGACGAGCCGGCGCTGCGCACCCGGCGCTTCGACGGCGCGTGCATCTTCCTCAACCGCCCGGGTTTCAGTGAGGGCATCGGCTGCGCGTTGCACACCATGGCGCTGCGCAAGGGCCTGGAGCCGCTCACCGTGAAGCCGGAAGTGTGCTGGCAGCTTCCGATCCGCCGGACCCAGGAGTGGGTCGAGCGGCCCGACGGGGTCGAGATCCTGCGCACCGCGATCGGCGAGTACGACCGCCGCGGCTGGGGCCCGGGCGGCCTGGACCTGAACTGGTACTGCACCGGCTCGCCGGATGCGCACGTCGGCACCCGGCCGGTATGGGAGGCTTACGCGCCGGAGTTGATCGAGCTGATCGGCAAGCCCGCGTACGACGAACTGGCCGCGCATTGCCGGCGGCGGCAGGGCCTGGGCATCGTCGCGGTGCACCCGGCGACGGCCATCGCGCAGGAGAAGGCGGCGGCCGCCGCGGCCACGCCGGTGACCAGCGCGAACGCGCCCAAGAAGGCGCGGTCCGCGAAGAAGTAGCGGAATACTTGCCAGTAGTTTTCTGAAAACAGCATATTTCACATAGCTGCTCGCTTACTGTGCCTCGACCCCTACCTACCTCGGGGGTCGCAGCACAGGAGTACGCATAGTGAGCACAATCCCCTTGGGCGGCCGCCACATCGGCGCCGGACTGGCCGCTCTGGCCATCGCGACCGGCGCCGTCTCGGTCCTGGTCACGCACGAGGCCCCCGAAGCCCACGCGACCATCGACTCGATCACCATCTCGGGCTCGAACTGGACCGTCGGCCAGACCTACACCCTCTCCGCCAATCTGAGTGGCTGGGAGTTCGGCCTGCTCTGCTACTGGGAAGACAACGGCAGCCCGATCACGAATCCGCCCTCCAAGGTGCCGTGGCCGGCGTATCACTCCAGCACCGACTGGACCCCGACCACCCCGGGCAAGCACAACATCACCCTCAAGCAGGGCAGTTCGACCAAAACACTGGTCGTGAACGTCAGCAGCCCCACCACCACGCCGCCGACCACCACGACCACGGTGCCGCCGACGACCACCACGGTCCCGCCGACCACCACGACGACGGTCCCGCCCACCACCACGACCGAACCGCCCACGACCACCACGACGGTTCCGCCGACCACCACGACCGAACCGCCGACCACGACGACGACGGTCCCCCCGACCACCACCACCGAGCCGCCGACGACCACCACCACGGTCCCGCCGACGACCGAACCGCCCACCACCACGGTGCCCCCGACCACCACCACGGTTCCGCCCACCACGACCGAACCGCCGACGACCACCACGACGGTTCCGCCGACCACCACGACCGAACCGCCGACCACCACCACCACGGTGCCCCCGACCACGACGACGGTTCCGCCGACCACGACGACCGAGCCGCCCAGCAGCACCACGACTCCGCCGACCACCACCACGACTCCGCCGACGACGACCTCGCCCGCGCCGAGCGGTGGCGGCACCGGTAGCGCCAACGGCCTGCCCTTCGGTCTCTGACCGTTCTCCGGATTCGTCTCCGAATTTCTTTGGTACACACAGGAGTACACATGCGCACCACCACCGTTCGCCGTCTCGGCGCCGGGTTGGCGGGCCTGGCCGTCATCGCCGGCGGGTCGCTGGCCGTGGCCACGCACGAGGCCCCCGAGGCCCACGCCACCGTCGACTCGATCACCATCTCGGGCTCGAACTGGACCGTCGGACAGACCTACACCCTCAGCGCCACGCTCAGCGGCTGGGAGTTCGGCCTGCTCTGCTACTGGGAAGACAACGGCAACCCGATCACCAACCCGCCCTCCAAGGTGCCGTGGCCGGTGAACCACTCCAGCACCGACTGGACCCCCACCACGCCGGGCAAGCACACCATCACCCTCAAACAGGGCAGCTCGACCAACACCCTGATCGTGAACGTCAGCAGCCCCACCACCACGCCGCCGACCACCACGACCACGGTGCCGCCGACGACCACCACCACGGTGCCGCCGACCACGACCACGACGGTCCCGCCGACCACCACGACCACGGTGCCGCCGACCACGACCACCACGGTCCCGCCGACGACGACCACGACCGATCCGACGACGACCACCACCACCACGGTCCCGCCGACCACGACGGTCCCGCCCACCACGACCACCCCCGCACCGAGCGGTGGCGGCACCGGCAGCGCCAACGGCCTGCCCTTCGGTCTCTGACCGATCTCCCCGATCCCCTTGGGGCACAAGCGCTCAGTATCAACAGAGGAGTACCCATGCGCAGCAATTCACCGGGCCGGGCGTTGGGCGCCGGCCTGGCCGGTCTGACCGTCACCTCGGCGGCCGCGATCACGGTCGCCCTGGCGCCGGCGGCGAGCGCCACCGTCGACGTGATCACCATTTCCGACTCCGCCCCGACGGCCGGGGGTACCTACACCCTCAGCGCCGATCTCTCGGGTGCGTCGTTCGGGCTGGTGGTGAACTGGAACGACAACGGCGCGAGCCTGACCGACGGCGTCGGCATCATGCCGTGGCCGCCGTACCACTCGAGCGTGACGTGGAAGCCCACCACCCCGGGCCAGCACATCATCACGGCGTCGCAGGGCAGCAGCACGCAGACCCTGATCGTGAACGTGGCGGGCGGCACCACCACCCCGCCGACCACGACGACCGCGCCGGCCGCGCCGACCACCACGGCGCCGTCCACCACGACGGCTCCGACCACCACCAAGCCGTCGACCGGCGGCGGTGGCAGCATCGGCTCCGGCAGTGCGACCGGTAGCGCGGGCAAACTGGTGGGCGGTCTGCTGAGCGGCCTGTTCGGCAGCAGCTAGCAAACCGCTTCACGCGATCGGGCGTGGGGGGGGGGGGGGGGGCCCCCCCCCCCCCCCCGGCCGGATGGTGGGGGTTGGCAAGCGACGACGTCTGGCCTAATGTTTCGCATTGCTTCAACAAGAATTCCTTTATAA
>NZ_JBSGCY010000082.1:5343-29546 GCF_053602115.1 Nocardia sp. NPDC004582
TCTTCCTCCGCGCGGTGCTCGGGTGGGGGGGGGGTGGGTGTGGGGCGGGGGGGGGGGTGGGGGGGGCGGGGGGCCCGCCCCCACCCCCCCCCCCGCCCGCGGGGGGGGGGGGCGGCCCCCCCCCCCCCCCCCCACGCCCGTTCTCGTTTGTGGCGCAGGTCTCGCCGGTGCGGCGTGCGTCATAGTGTCCGGCAGGTGAACAAACGGTGCCGTTCGACGACAATCCAATCACGCTGCACAGAAGTATATTTCGCATAACCGCCGGTCCGGTGACCTCGCGTTGTGAATAGCCGGAAGTGCCCACGACATCGATCCGCTATTGCGAATTCACCGGAGCGTGTTAGACATCGTGGCCATGATCAAGAAAATCCTCGCCGTCTCCGCCCTGACCGCCGGTGCGGTTATCGCCATTGCCCCGCAGGCGTTCGCCGATAACACCGATCCGACCGCGTTCTCCGACCGCACCGCCGATTTCGTCGTGTACAACGACCCGGCCGTGCTGGGCGCCAAGGACGCCGGCAAGCAGATCGTGGTGAGCCCCTACGGCACCAGCCACACCATCGCCTGCCGCGGCAACGGCGCGGATGTCGCGTGGTACGACTGCATGCAGCAGGACAACCCCGGCCTGGGCTGGATCATCCTGGAGAAGCAGGAACTGCCCGGCCTCGGCCCGGCGTGGGTCTACACCATGAAGTCCGACCCCAACGCCTGATCCGCCGACCGCACGGGTAAGCCCGGAAACTGGTCGGGGAGAAAGACGAAACCCGCCCGCTTCGTGAATTCGAAGCGGGCGGGTTCTGCGTTCGGGACGGTTCTAGGCTTCCAGCTTGTAACCCAGCCCGCGCACGGTGACCAGGTGCTCGGGCTTGGCCGGATCGGCTTCGATCTTCGAGCGCAGGCGCTTCACGTGCACGTCGAGGGTCTTGGTGTCACCGACGTAGTCGGCGCCCCAGACGCGGTCGATGAGCTGGCCGCGGGTGAGCACGCGCCCGGAATTGCGCAGCAGGTATTCGAGCAGGTCGAATTCCTTGAGCGGCAGCGTCACCGCCTTGCCGTTCACCTGCACGGTGTGGCGGTCCACGTCCATGCGCACCGGGCCGGCCTCGAGCACCGCGGTCTCGCTGCCGTTGTCGGGCTCCTCACCGGCGCCGCGGCGCAGCACGGCCCGGATGCGGGCGATCAGCTCGCGGGAGGAGTAGGGCTTGGTGACGTAGTCGTCGGCGCCCAGTTCCAGGCCGACCACCTTGTCGATCTCGCTGTCGCGCGCGGTCACCATGATGACCGGGACGCTGCCGCGCACCCGCAGCTGCTTGCACACGTCGGTGCCGCTCATTCCGGGGAGCATGAGGTCGAGCAGGACGATGTCCGCGCCCGAGCGGTCGAACTCGGCCAGCGCGGAGGGGCCGTCGCCCACCACGGTGACCTCGAACCCCTCCTTGCGCAGCAGGAACGCGAGCGGATCGGCCAGCGACTCCTCGTCCTCGACGATCAGCACACTCGTCATCGGGTTGCCTCCACACCGTTGGTTCTGGCCCGCCCGAGGGGGCGCGTGCCGTTTTCCTTCTTGGCCACCGGAACACCGGTGGCAAGTCTCTTGTCGACCTGCCCGTTGGAATCGGCAGGGTGGGCCGGGATACGCAGGGTGAACGTCGATCCGGTGCCCAGTTTGCTCCACAGGGTGATCTCACCGTTGTGGTTGGCGGCCACATGCTTGACGATAGCCAGCCCGAGGCCGGTACCGCCGGTGGCACGCGAGCGCGCCTTGTCGGCCCGGAAGAAGCGTTCGAAGACGCGTTCCTGGTCTTCCTTGGAGATGCCGATGCCGCGGTCGGTGACGGCGATATTGATGTAGCCGCCGCGCAGCGCCCGGCTCACCGACACGTGCGAGCCGCGCGGGGAGTACGCGATGGCGTTCTCGACCAGGTTGGACAGCGCGGTCACCAGCAGGGTCTGGTCGCCGAGCACCTCGAGGCCGCTGCCGGCGTCGGTGGACACGGTGATGCCCGCGGCCTCGGCGGTGGTGCGGGAGCGCTCGATGGCCTGGGTGACCACGGTGTCGACGTCGACGGCCTCGAGTTCGGGCAGCCGTTCGGCGCCCTGCAGGCGCGACAGCGCGATCAGCTCGGTGACCATCTTGCCCATGCGGCGGGCCTCGCCGTGCAGGCGTTCGCCGAAGTGGCGGACCGAGTCGGGGTCGTCGGCGGATTCCAGCAACGCCTCGGCCAACAGGCTCATGGCCCCGACGGGGGTCTTGAGTTCGTGGCTCACATTGGCGACGAAGTCGCGGCGGGTGGCCTCCATGCGGGCCTGTTCGGAGTCGTCGTCCGCGAACAGGACCGCGAAGTTCGGATTCTCCTGGGAGAGCGGCCGGGCAACTCCTCGGACAGCGAGGCGGGCGCGGCCGGGCATCGGGATCTTGGCGGTCAGCTCGAACTCGACGTCCTGGCCCCCGGCCAGCACCTGTTCGACCGCGGCCCAGGCGCGCTCGTCGAGCAGGCGGTCGTGGACCACGCCCAGCTCCTCTGCCCGCGGATTGACCAGCACGACGTCGCGGTACTGGTCGACGACGGCGATGCCGGATTCGGAGGCCAGCACGATCAGGTCCAGCACCTGGGACATGGTCAGCCCGGTGTCGGTGGCGGCGCGCATGCGCTCCTGGCGGGCGTTCACATACGGAATGAGCAGTCCGCCGACGGCCAGTCCTACTACGGCCGCCAGGACTGCCAAAAGCACGGCCTGTGGAACGCTCACACTGTGAATCGTACGGTCGCCGACGCGGGGTCAAACCCCGGGTGCAGGAAGTTTCACGCAGGTCATGGGTCCTTCCACCCTCGTTCGCCCGGTGTTCACGCGATGTTCGGTCAGCGTGTCGCGAGCGGTGAGCGCCCTTGTGGCAACCGCTTTCGCGGTGGCGGTTCAGTCCTCCGGATCGCCGTAGAGGGTGGTGCGCACGGTGTCGCCGTGCCGGTCGGCCCACTCCCCCAGCGCGAAGATCGGAACCAGCAGATCGCGGCCCGCCGGAGTCAGCGAATACTCAACGCGCGGTGGAGCTTCCGGATATCGGCGACGTTCCAGCAACCCCATCGCCTGCATGCGCCGCAGGGTCTGGGTGAGCATCTTCTGACTGATGCCGCCGATGGCGCGGCGCAAGTCCACCGGGCGCATCGGACCCTCGCGCAGTGTGTAAACGATCACGGTCAGCCATGAATTGCCGAATACGTCGACCGCCAGCCGCGCCGGGCAGTCCGACTCGCGGCCGCCGTATTCGGCGAACCGCGCCGGTTCGATGCTCTCGACCGTCATGCCTCCACCCTGCCACCGCCATTGGGCACCCGGGAGTGCGCTTCGGAATTCCTAGCGTCACCTCGTACAGCCCGAGCAAGGAGACGACATGCGAATCGGAATCATCGGAGCCGGACAGATGGCCCGCGCCCTGGGCGGCGGCTGGGCCGCGGCCGGACACGAGATAGCGCTGGGCGCAAGGACTTCGGCGCGCGCGACGGAGGCGGCCGCGGCCATCGGGCCCGGCGCCTGGGCCGCGACGGTGGCCGAGGCGGCCCGTTTCGGCGAGGCCACCCTGCTGGCCGTGCCGGTCGACGCGCTCGACGAGGTGCTGTCGATGGCCGACGGTGATCCGGACGCCGCGAACAACCCGGCGGCGGACGGCCGGCGGCCCGCGCACGTTCTCGCCGGGCGCACGGTCATCGACTGCACGAACGCGTTCGTGCCGGACAGCGGCGGCTTCGCCCTGTCCGAACCCGCGGTGGCACAGCGCATCGCGGCGTCCGCGCCCGGAGCCCACGTGGTCAAGGCGTTCAATCTGCTGGCGGCCGAGGTCTGGGCGGGACCGCGCCGCGAGTTCGAGGGCCGCCCGCTGACCGTCCCGCTCTGTGGCGACGACGCCGCGGCGGTCGCGAGGGTGGCGGGCCTGGCCGAGGATCTGAAACTGCGGCCGGTCCACGCGGGCGGACTCGAGCGGGCCCGGTATCTGGAGGCCACCTCGGCGTTCGTGGTGGGGCTGTGGTTCGCGGGCCACGATGTCCGCGCCCTGTTCCCGCCCCTCGAATCGGCCTTCGCGGTCCCGGACGGCGAATAGCGCTGCCGCACAGCCCGATCCCCATCCGCGACGACCGGCCGGTCGGGCCGGATATGAAAAACCCCGGGCGCGCACGCCGTTGTGCACGCTCGGGGATTCAGTCCCGGTGGGGCGGTGTCACCAGCCGGTGTTGCCGCGGACCGGGATGTTCACGAAGCTCGGACGGGCCGGGTCGAGCTGCAGGTGTTGCGGCTTCAGGCCGGTGTCGATGAGCATCGGGAGGATGGGCAGGCCCTTGGGGAAGTTGCCCGCGAACACGTCCACGCGCAGGCGGTGGCCCGGCTGCAGGACGGCCTGGGTGCCGCCGAGGGCGATATCGAGGGTGGTGGCCTCACCGGGCACGGTCTCCTGGCGCTTGTCCAGCGAGGTGAAGGCGCGCGGGTCGGTGTAGTCGCCGTTCGGGGAGCGGCTGCTGCGCTCCTCGTCGACCTGGCGCAGCGAGGCCATGAGCTCGCCGGAGGTGAGCACGGTGGATTGGCCGTCGGGGGCGACATCGTTGACGGTGACGGTCCAGTAGCCGTCGGCGGCGTCCTGAACGGTGTTGAGGTGCACCGCGATCGGGCCCGAGACCAGGGTGGCCTCGGCGACCGGCGCGCTGGTGAAGGTGAGCGCGTTGGTCTCGGCGACGCGAGAGTCCTTGGAGCAGCCGTCGATCAGGTTCAGGATGCCCGCGCTGGCCTGGGCCGCGTCATTGGAGCAGAGGGTGGTGAGGCCGGGCGCGACGGTGAGCCGGTCGCCGTCGCCGTTGGCGGCCGCGGTGAGCGAGCCGTCGTGCACGCTGTTCGCGGTGCCGGAGGCCTGCGCGGAGAAGTACATGCGCCGATACTCGGCCGCCTCGGAAGCCGGTGCGGTGGGCCCGAATCCGCCCTGGGTGTCCCAGCCGCCGCCCTGGGTCTTCAGCGTCACCGGGCCGTACTGGTCGATGCCGTTGTCGATGCCCTTGAGCCACTTGTCGAACCAGGCGCGCTGCAGCACGTCCAGGCGCGGGGGCGCGCCCACGCGGTTGACGTCCGCGCCGGAAGTGACGTGGTAGGTGTTGCCCATGAGCAGCTGCTTCTGACCGGGCGGCAGCGGAATCTGGTTGTAGATCTTGGATTCCGAGTAGGTGAACAGGTCGTGCCAGCCGCCGGTCACGAAGGTCGGGATCTGGATCCGGCTCGGGTCGCCCAACCATTGCTGCCGGTCCTGGGTGAGCCCGTTGAGCATGTCCTGCACGCGCGGGTCGAGGCTCTCCATGGTGGTGGAGGTGTAGGCCGACATCAGCACGTCGAGGTAGCCGAAGGGGTCGTTGACGCGATCCCGCAGCCACTTGAAGTCGAAGCTGCCCGCGGCGATCGAGGCCAGGTCCGGCACCCACTTGAGGCCGTTGATGGCGCTGAGCCACAGCGGGATGAAGTTGAAGCCGAAGCCACCGCCGGGCGCGAGCACGTCGTCGATGAGGTCGCTGCCGGGCACGATCGGGAAGATCGCCTTCAGCGCGGGCGGCTGCTTCTCGGCGGCCTGCACCTGGTTGATGGCGCTGTAGGACAGCCCGCTCATACCGATGCGGCCGTTGGACCAGCGCTGCTTGGACGCCCAGTCGATGGTCTCGACGGTGTCCTGCTGTTCGCGCCCGCGCAGCATGTCCCACTCGCCCTGCGAGAATCCGGTGCCGCGCACGTCCACGACGACCTGCGTGTACCCGGACTTGATGAGCTGGCGGTCGACGGAGAAGTTGCGGAGTTCGCCGTTGCCCGCCGCGTTCAGCAGTTCACCGAATCCGGTGAGGGGGGTGCCGTCGAGGTGGATGTTGCGGAAGACATCGAGGAGCGCGTCCGACAGGCCGGGAATGGAGAAGGCGCTGTCGGCGACGTTCGACACCAGCTTGGTGTAGGGCGTCATATTCAGCACGGTCGGCGTCGGGGTGTCGATGGGACGGCCCGCGGCGTCGGCCGGGTGGTAGATATTGCCCTTGAGGACGGTGCCGTCACTCATGGTGATCGGGACGTCCCATTCGATGAAGACGTTGGGGTACTGCTGTGGCCCGTCCTCGGTGTTGGTCCACGCGATTCCGGCGGCGCCGCCGTCGGGTCCGGTGGGCGTGATGGCATCGGCGGTGATGCCGGTCAAAGGTAGGAGCAGAGCGGCCGTGGCGGCTAATACCGTGGCCTGTAGCGCGTGCTTCATCGAACGTGATCTACCTCTCGCAGGTGGTCGAACGCCCAGCAGCATATCTACCGCGCAGTAAGTTGCAAACCCCGGTTACAGACACATCTTCGAATTCCCGACGCCCTGGCAAATTCTTTTGCGCGACTGAGGAATACCCTACGGCGGCGTAGTGAGATGTGTATCACATAGGAATGCGCGGAAAAACAATGCCCCACCCAATGACATTGGGTGGGGCATTGTTTCGGGGTTTCAGGACGAAGCCTCCCCGGGTGTTTCGGGGGTTTCCGGGACGAAGCCCCGGAGAGTTACGAGAGTTGTTATTTCCCGCCCTGGTTCGCGACGGCGGCGGCGCCGGCCGCGGCGGCCTCCGGGTCCAGGTAGACGCCCGCGCCGATGGGGCGCAGGTTCTCGTCCAGCTCGTACTTGAGCGGAATGCCGGTCGGGATGTTCAGCCCGGCGATGTCCTCGTCGGAGATGTTCTCCAGGTGCTTCACCAGCGCGCGCAGCGAATTGCCGTGCGCGGCAACCAGAACGGTCTTGCCGGCGCGCACGTCGGTCGCGATGGTGTCCTCCCAGTAGGGGACCATGCGGGCGACGACGTCCTTGAGGCACTCGGTCGCGGGGACCTCGATGCCCGCGTAGCGCGGGTCGCCGTCCTGCGAGTACTCGCTGTCGGCCTCGATCGGCGGCGGCGGGGTGTCGTAGCTGCGACGCCACAGCATGAACTGGTCCTCGCCGTACTGCTCCTTGATCTCCGCCTTGTTCTTGCCCTGCAGGGCGCCGTAGTGGCGCTCGTTCAGGCGCCAGTCGCGGACCACCGGAATCCAGTGGCGGTCGCAGGCGTCGAGGGCGTTGTTGGCGGTGCTGATCGCACGGCGCAGCAGCGAGGTGTAGACGATGTCCGGCAGAATGCCGTGCTCGGCCAGCAGTTCACCGGCGCGCTTACCTTCGGCGACACCCTTGTCGGTGAGGCGAACGTCCACCCAGCCGGTGAACAGGTTGAGGGCATTCCATTCGCTCTCGCCGTGGCGCAGCAAAACGAGGGTGTACGTCATGGGGTCATCCTCCCACGAGCAGCGCCGCGCCCCGCAGGGTGGCCTGATCAGTGAGTTCGGAGGGGACGACCCGAAGTTCTCGCAGGAAGCGCAGGCGGGCGTGGCCGAGCGCCGCCGCCCGCAACGGCTGCCACAGCGGTTCGCCGGACTGCGCGAAGCCGCCGCCGATGACGACCAGATCGGTGTCGAGCAACGCGGCCGCGGAGGCGACGGCGGTCCCGATGGCGGCGCCGGCCCGCGCGAGCGCGTCCACCGCGAGCGGCTCCCCGTCGCGCGCGGCCTGCGCCAGCTCCACCCCGGTGGTGCCCTCCCAGCCCTGCCGCCGGGCCCAGCGCACCGCGGACTTGCCGCTGCCGACGGCCTCCACACAGCCGAATCCACCGCAGGCACAGGGCTCTTCGTTGCCGGGCACCACGATGTGGCCGACATGTCCGGCATTGCCGGTGCGGCCCATGACGACCCGGCCGTCGCTGATGATGCCGCCGCCGATGCCCGAGGACACGGTCAGGCAGAGCGCGTTGTTCACACCGCGCGCCGCGCCGAGCCGGTGTTCGGCCAGCGCCAGGCAGGCCCCGTCGATGGCGCAGCGAATCTCGGCTGCGGGGAACACTTTCCGCACCGCGTCCACGATCGGGAAGCCGTCGGCCCATTCCGGGATATTGAGCGGGCCGCACACCCCGGCGGTGACGTCCACCGGCCCGGCCGAACCGATGCCGACCGCAGTCACCGTCGCCCCGGCGGCCACGGTGCCCAGTAATTCACGGCAGGCCGCCCACACCCCGGATTCGGGTACCGCGATGCGTTGTGAATTTCCGGGCGCGCCGGTCGAATCCACCAGTGCTGCCGCGAATTTGGTCGCTCCGATATCCAGCGCAAGCGCCACCATGGCTCCCCCGCCTCTCCGAGACTTCAGCGCACGGCTCAGATCCGTCCGAGTTGGCATTGCGTACCAGCGGTGGTGAGCCGAACCTATTTTGGACGTCCCCGATAAGTTACCCGGACCGGCGCGAAATCAGTTGTCACCCTGGCATACGAGGCAGCGTGTCGGAGTCATCGACAAGGTGTTCGAAGGCGCGCAGATTCTTCAGCGATTCGCCGCGCGAGACCCGCCATTTCCATTCCTTGCGAATGGATTCGGCGAAGCCGAGTTCGAGCAGGGTGTTGAAGTCGGCGTCGACGGCCTCGAGGATCTGGCCGAACCAGCGGTCGAGTTCGTCACCGGTGACGCGGTCGTTGGACATGCGCCCGACCAGGTAGATGTCGCCGACCCGGTCGATGGTGTAGGCCACGCCGTAGAGGCGGCGATTGCGGCGCAGCAGGAATTTGTAGACGCCCTCGAAGTTCTCGTCGGGCTTGCGGCAGACGAAGGACTCCATCCGCACGCCGTGCTTGCCGACGCTGACGCCGATGACCGTCTTGAGCTTGCGCTCGCCGGGCAGCACGACCGCGAACAGGTCGGGGGCCTCGCGGGAGTACTCGATCTCGCGGTCGCGCAGCGTGTCGTCGATGAGTTGTGCCGTGGCCCGGGCGGTTTCGTCGTTCAACCCGCCGCTGCTGGCGTGCGGGCGCGGCGTCCGGTCGCGCTCGGCCTCACTCATCTGCGTACCGCTCCTGTCCGTCGCCGCCATGCCAAGTCTGCCTCCCCGCGTGCTGACCTCGGGCTTACCGCTGTCCTGGTCAGCGCTCTGGCGCGATCAGTATGCAGGCTACCGCGCACCCGGTTCCCCCGAGCCTGCGACAACGCGGCCGAGTAGCTGTCCAGCAGCCCGTCGGCGGTGTGCGCCCAGGAGAAGTTGGCCGCGTGCTCGACCGCCGCGGTGCCCATGAGTTCGAGCCGGACCGGGTCCTCCAGCATGCCGCGCAGCGCGTTCGCCCAGTCCGGGGTGCGGTGGCCGGGAACCAGCAGACCGGAGACCCCGTCGCGGACGGCGGTGCCGAGCCCGCCCACGTCGGCGGCCAGCACCGGGGTGCCGCTGGCCTGCGCCTCGATGGCGACCAGGCCGAAGGATTCGTTGTAACTGGGCACCGCGACCAGGTCGGCGGCCCGGTACACCTGCACCAGCCGGTGCGCGGGCTGCGGCGGCAGGAAGGTGACGCGATCCGAGATGCCCAGGGCCGCAGCGAGTTCGATGAGGGCGTTGGGCCGTTCCAGCCCGCTGCCGGAGGGTCCGCCGACGATCACCACGCGCAGCGGCCGCGTGGGCGGCACCGGCTGCGTGGCCTCCTCGGCCAGCAGGTGCGCCGCGGCGCGGACCAGCACGTCGGGGGCCTTGAGGGGCTGGATGCGGCCGATGAAGGCGACGATCCGCTCGTCGGCGCGCAGGCCGAGCTCGGCTCGGGCGGCGAGCTTGTCGCCGGGGTGGTAGCGGGTCAGATCGGCGCCGGGCAGCACCACGTCGATGTGATCGGGGTCGGCGCCGTAGAGCTCGACGAGCTGGCGGGCCTCCTCGACGGTGTTGGCGACCAGCCGGTCGGACTCGGCGACGATCTGCTTCTCGCCGATCTCGCGGACCGCGGGCTCGGGGCAGTCGCCCTCGGCCAGGAAGGCGTTCTTGACCGCGGCCAGGGTGTGCGCGGTGTGCACCATCGGCACCCGCCAGCGGTCGCGCGCGAGCCACCCGATCTGGCCGGAGAGCCAGTAGTGCGAGTGGATCAGGTCGTAGTGGCCGGGCAGGTTGCGCGCCTCGGTGCGCAGTACCTCCGCGGCGAAGGGACACAGCTGGGTGGGCAGGTCGAACTTGTCGAGCCCTTCGAAGGGCCCGGCGACCACATTGCGGACCAGCACGCCGGGCGCGGCCTCGACGACCGGTTCGTCATTGGAGGAGGTGGCGCGGGTGAAGATCTCCACCTCGGTGCCGCGGCGCGCGAGTTCGAGGGCGGTCTGCAGCACGTAGACGTTCATGCCGCCCGCGTCGCCCGTACCGGGCTGCGCCAGGGGTGACGTATGCACCGATAGCACGGCAATCCGATTGGGCCGTAGCTCCGGGCGTTGACTCACCACTCCAGTGTGCACGGGGGTTACAACACCCCATGCACGGGTTACCTTCCCAAGTGACCTGACTCACAAGGATATTCGCCGGTGGGCATGCGGTTCCGCTATCGGCGCAGGTCTCGCGCGAAAGCGGTGATCTCGGCGGCGAATCGCTCCGGATCCTCGATGAAGAGGCCGTGCTGGGATCCCTCCCAGTACGAGGTCCGCACGTCGGGCGCGGAGGCGGCGATGTGGCGGCCGTTCTCGATGGGAACCACCGGGTCGGCGGTGCCGTGCAGCACCAGGACCGGGATGTCGAGGCCGCGCAGGGTGCCGGTGTTGTCGACCGTCCGGTAGAACAGCGCCTTGCGGACCCGGGGCAGGGTGGCGATGCTGCCGCCGAACAGCCGCTGGGCGTCGACGCCCTTGTCCCGGCCGGGACCGGTGTTGGCATTGCCGAAGGCGGCGAATCCGCGCATGGCCTTGCCCGCGCTCTCGTCGAAGACGTCGGGGATGGCCTTGCCCATGCCCGGCCCGGTCTCCGCGCCGGGCACACCGCGGCCGATATTGGCCTGTGAACCGGTGTAGACGACGCCCGCGAGGGCCGCGGTGCCGTGCGCGGTGAGGTAGTCGGAGGCGACGATGCCGCCGTAGGACCAGCCGAGCAGCAGGGCGCCGGAGGTGATGTCCTCGGCGGCGAGCACGGCGGCGATATCGCCCGCCCAGTTCTTCGGATCGTCGTAGCCGGTCTCGGGGGCGTCGGAGTAGCCGTGCCCGCGCAGGTCGACCGCGATCACCCGGAACTGCTCGGCGAGCAGGTCGGCGGCCCGGCCCCAGCAGCGCAGATTCCCGGACCACCCGTGCAGCAGGACCAGCGGCCGCGCCCCTTCCGGACCCGTCACCCGGTAAACGATGGTCGTGCCGTCCGTGCTCACTGCTTCCCGAATCGCCATAGGAGTGAGGCTAACCACCCGCGACGCACCGGCGACACGCCCTGCCTAAGCTCAGAGACATGAGCACTCGTACCGCTGTGGTGACCGGAGCCAGTTCGGGTATCGGCGAGGCAACCGCCCGCGAACTCGCCAAGCAGGGGTATCACGTCTACGTGGGCGCACGGCGGGTCGAGCGACTGGAGAAGCTGGCCGAGGAGATCGGCGGCACCCCGCTGGCCCTGGACGTGACCGACGAGGAGTCGGTGCGCGCCTTCACCGCGGCGGTCGAGCGGTGCGACGTCCTGGTCAACAATGCCGGTGGCGCGAAGGGCCTGGCCCCGGTGCTCGAGGCCGATCTGGACGACTGGCGCTGGATGTGGGAGACCAACGTGCTGGGCACGCTGCGGCTCACCAAGGCGTTGCTGCCCAAGCTGATCGCCTCCGGGGACGGCCTGATCGTCACCATCACCTCGATCGCCGCCTTCCACGCCTACGACAACGGTTCCGGGTACACCTCGGCCAAGCACGCGCAGGCGGTGCTGCACCGGACGCTGCGCGGTGAACTGCTCGGGCAGCCGGTGCGCCTGACCGAGATCGCGCCGGGCGCGGTGGAGACGGAGTTCTCGCTGGTGCGGTTCGCGGGTGACGCCGAGCGCGCGGCGAGCGTGTACCAGGGCATCGATCCGCTGGTGGCGCAGGACATCGCGGAGGTGGTGGGTTTCGTGGCGTCCCGCCCGCCGCACGTGAATCTGGACACCATCACGGTGACGCCGCGGGATCAGGCCGGGCCGGGGCGTTTCGCGCGCCGTTCCTGACCGCGGCGCGGCGCGGCGTAGTTGCGTTGCGCCGCATCGCGGTTCGACTCCCATGATCTGAATCACGGATTCTTCAAATCGGAATCCGCGCGCCGGCCGCTGCTACCGTCCCCCGCAACCGAGGGCGGCTTGGAGCGAACATGGTGAGATCACGAATCGAGGCGGTCGGGTCGTACCTGCCCGCCACCGAGATATCGACCGCGGAGCTGCAGGCGCGGGGCAGCGATTTCGCGGCCGAGGGCTACGACCACGTGATCCACCACCAATTCAGCGCGCCCGCGGTGGAATTGGTGTCCAAGATCGCCGAACGGGAATTCGACGCCCCGGTGCCGCCCGCGCTGATGGTGCTGGACCGCTACGGCAACACCGCGTCCACCTCGCATTTCGTGGTTTTGCATGACGCGCTCAAACAACGGCGGATAGCGTCCGGAGCGAAAGTACTGATGGTGCCCGCGGCCTCCGGCGTCGTGGCCGGGTTTCTGTCGGTGACCCTCGGCGACCTGCGGGTGTGATGCGGTATGGGAATCGTGATCTCTTCGATTGTCACCGAAATCGGTGGCGGCAGTTCGATCGAGCAGGCGGCGGCCGCAGCGCGCCGGGCCATCGCGGAGGCGGGCAGCACGCCCGAGCGGATCGACGCCCTGATCAATACCGGCGTCTACCGCGATTCGAACATGGTGGAACCGGCCATGTCCGCATTGATCCAGCAGCAGGTGGGAATCGGGCTGGAATATCACAGCGGCGATGTGCCGTGCCTGTCCTTCGACCTGATGAACGGGGCCTGCGGCATTCTCAATGCCATCCAGGTCAGTCAGGCGCTGCTGGCGGCGCCGACCGTGCATCGGGTGCTGCTGGTGTCCGGTGACGCGCACCCGTCGAAATCGCCGGAGCCGCAACCGGGTTTCCCGATCAAGCCGGTGGGCGCGGCACTGCTGCTGGAACGGGCCGCGGGCCCGGCCGGATTCGGGGCGCTGCACATCAGCGCCACGGACGGGCGGCCCGCGTCGGAGGGTTTCGTGCGCCTCCCGGAGATGGGGACGACCGGTCGGTCTTCCATCGTGGTGAACCGCCCCGGCGACCCCGAAGCGCTCCTGCGCCACGCGGTCTCGGCCGCGACCGAAGCCCTCGAGGTGGCGGACGCGCCCCTGGACCGCACCGTCCTCATCTGCGGGCGACCCACCCCCGACTTCCCCGCCCGGCTGGCCGAACGTCTGGGCCTCGCCCCCGAGGCGGTCAGCGCCGACGACACCGCGGGCGACGCCCACACCTCGGCCCTGCCCGTCGCGTACCTGGCGGCCCGCGACAACGGCGGGCTCGACCATGCCGACGTAGCCTTGTTCGTGGCCGCGGGGGCCGGCCCATCGGCCGCCGCCATCGCGTACCGCCTGCCGAAACCGTAAGCAGCGGTAAGTAATTCCGCCGGGAGGGGTCATGAACGACCTGTGGGTGATCGTGCCCGCTTACAACGAGGAACACGGCATCGTCGCCACCTTGGCCGCGCTCGCGAACCAGCGGGACCGCGACTTCACCGTGCTGGTGGTGGACAATAATTCCACCGACGCCACCGTGAAGGTGGTGCGCGACTTCGCCCTCGCGCATCCGGAGCCGCCGATCGAACTGGTCACCGAGGAACGCAAGGGCACCGGCGCGGCCGCCGACACCGGCATGCGCCACGCCATCGCGGCCGGGGCCACCCGGCTGGCCCGCACCGACGCCGACTGCCTGCCCGCCCCCGACTGGACCGCGCGGATCCGGACCGCCTTCGACTCCGGCCTGCGCCTGGTCAGCGGTCAGCTCATCCCCCGCACCGACGAGGGCGTGAGCCTGCTGGACCGCACCGTCATCCGGGTCGCCCTCGAGGTGGCCACGCAATTCGGCAAACTCCGGCCCGGCAATCAGGATCCGCGCTACCTGGGCCCGTACGTCATGACGCCCGGCTGCAATATGGCCATCACCGCCGAACTGTACGAGGCCGCCGGCGGCTTCCCGCGCACCGCCATCGAGGAACTGCACGAGGATCGGGCGCTGGTGAACGCGGTCCGCATGCTCACCACCGACTACGGGCTGCGGCGGGACGTGCGGGTGTACGGCTCCAATCGGCGCGTGAAAGCCTGGGGTGTGCGCAAGACCCTCGCCTGGTACGCCGACCACCGCTACAAACCGGAGCTGGTGGACATCCGGTGACGTCTGGATACCCGTCCACGGGCGAGGATTTCGTCGCGCTGCTGCGCGAGCAGGTGCTGCGCACCCCGGACGCCCCCGCCCTCGGCATGATCGGCGAACAGCCGCTGAGTTTCGCCGAACTCGACGCCCGCATCCGGCTGGTGGTGAAACGGCTGCACAGCAAGGGCTTCCGGCCCGGCGACCGGATGCTGTTCTCCATCCGGCCGTGCGTGGACGCCGTGGTGCTGGTGTTCGGGACCATCGCGGCGGGCGGCAGCATCGTCTTCGTGGACCCGGGCGTGGGCCCCGAATTGTTCGCGCGCCGACTGGAATTGGTGAAACCCGGCTGGGCCGCCACCGAATCGCTGCTCTACCTGCTGAGCGGGCCGCTGCGGAAATACGGCCGCCGGCTCGGCCTCTCGCTACCGGAATTCGGACGGCTACCGGTGCGCCACATCCACAGCGGCCCGCGGCTACCCGGAACGCCGCGCGGCTCCATCCCGCTCGGCCGCCTGATCGGCTCCGAACCCGGCTGGTCCGGCCCCGCCGCCGGCGCCACCGTGGACGCGCCCGGCGAGGATCCCGACGCCGAGGCGCTGATCGTCTTCACCTCCGGCACCACCGCGGACCCGAAGGCCGTGGTGCACACCCGCGGCTCACTGGGCGCGGGCCTGGCCGCCGTGGCGGGCTCCACCACCTTGATGCCCGGCTCGCACCTGCACACCGAGCAGCTGATGATGGGCTTGCCCGCGGTGCTGGAGGGGGCGCGCTGGTCGATGCCGCGGTATCCCCGCTTCAGCACCCACGTCGATCCGCTCGGCTTCGCCCGCACCCTCGGCCCGGCGGGCGGCGCGGACCGCGCCACCCACGCCTTCCTCACCCCCGCCGACCTGGCCGTGATCCTCGACGCCATCGAGGCCGGGCGGCTGACCGCGCCGGCGCACCTCGAGGAGATCTCCCTCGGCGGCGCGCCCGTCACCACCGCCCTGCTGCGCCGCGCCCGCGCCGCGCTCCCCGGCACCGAATTCCTGGCGATCTACGGGATGACCGAGATCCTGCCGGTGGCGATCACCTCCGGCGCCGACAAGCTCGACTTCGAGGGGGCGGGCGATCCGCTCGGCTTCCCGTGCGAGGGCGTGGACGCGCGCCTCGCCGACGACGGCGAACTCATCCTCTCCGGCCCCAACCTGTGCCGCGGCTACCTCGGCGAACCCCCGCTGAAGGAGATCGCCACCGGCGACCTGGCCCGCTTCGACGGCGGCACCCTGGTCCTGATGGGCCGCAAGAAGGACATGATGATCCGCGGCAAGACCAATATCTATCCGGGCCTGTACGAACCGGCCATCGTGGGCGTCGAGGGCGTCCGCGAAGCCGTCCTGGTCGGTCTGCCCGACGAGATCGGCGACGAGCGCATCGTGCTGGCCGTCGTCGCCGACCCGCACGCCACCGGTGTCGAGGCCCGGCTGCGCCGCGAATTACCCGGCCTCATCGACGTTTCCGCCCTTCCCGACGACATCGTCCTGGTCGAGGAGATCCCGGTGGCCGGCCGCACCAGCAAGCCCGACCGCGCCGAACTACGCGCCCGCCTGCAACGCCGTTGACGGATCCGGCCGCCGCGCCAGCGCGCCCAGCACCGCGTCCGCGAACGCCTCCGCCCGCGCCCGCGACACCACCGGATCCGCGTAACAGAACCCGAGGTGCATCTCCGCGTGCGCTGTCGTGACCGCGACCGTCATGACGCTCACGCACGAATTCGACGCGGCGACCCGCAACCCCGAAAGCCGCCACGCCCCGGCCTTTTCCGGGAACTCGACCCGCCCCAGATTCGTGACCGACACATTCCACGGCGCCCGCCGGTCCACCAGGGCCGCCAGCCGCCGACCGGATTCCAGCGTGCGCGGCGTCCCGAACCGCATCCCGGCCACCGTCGCCAGATGCCGCCCCTGCCGCACGCCACGATCCAATTGCCGCTTCACCGCCCGCGCCGCCTCCCACAGCGACACCCCGCGACCGAACGGCACGAACCCGACCAGCACCGGCGCGTACACGCCCAGTTCGGCCGAATCCACTCGCGGACCGAGCGATTCCCGGAAATCCACCGGCGACCCGATGCCCGCGACACCACGGCCGCGGGACGCTGCGGCGCCCCGCACGCCGGGTTCCGCGCCGCCGATCCCGTCGGCGACCGCGGCTGCCAGCGCCGCGTGCACGGTCACCCCGGCTCGGCGGCAATCGATGATCAAGGCGGCCAGCGCTTCCCGGCCGAGCACCCGGTGCACGACCCCGGTCCGCCGCTCGGACAGCGCCGTCACCGCGCCGGGCAGCCGCCGTGGCCGCCACACCAGCGCACCGATCTGGTCGGCCAGGGTGGTGTGCGCCCAGCGCCGGATTCCGCGCGCGCCGCGGGGAATCAGGTCGTCCGCGGCCGGGACCGGGGGTCGCGCGGCCACCGGGCCGGTCGGATCCGCCGCGTAGTCGATCACCTTGCGCAGCAACGCCAGTAACGAGCGGCCGTCCGCGATGATGTGGGAGACCGTCAGCACGATGTCGTGGTATTCGCTGCCGGAATCGGCTCCGCCGACGATGTCGGTGATCCGCGCCGAACCGTTCGCGAGATCGAAGGGCGCGGCGATCTCGGCGTCGATCACGCGCGCCCAGTCCTCGGCAGCACGGGATCGGATCCGCCGCACCGGAATTCGCGGGGCGGGTAACGGGCGGAACCACGGATCACCGCCCGCGTCATCCGAGATGCCCATCCGCAGCAACGGATATTCCGCGACCAGGGCCGCCGCCGCGGATTCCAGCCGCCCGGCCGGAATCCGCCCTTCGACGCGCAGGCGGGCGGCGCAGTTGGCCGGCGACATCCGGTCGATGATCCAGAACCATCGCTCCGAAGGACTCAGGGCGCGCCCGGAATCCGTTGCCGCCGTGCTCTTCCGGCCCGCGACCATGGACGCTCCTCACCACGGCGTTACTCGGCGAGGACCCTAACCCGGCGGTCGCGGGCGCGCGATTCGAGCGGTCAGCGGCCGCCGACCGGCTGCGGCGGCAGCGGGGTCGCGGAGATCTGGTTGTGCGGTTCGCCCTGCAGGGCGGACAGGCTCTTCCAGGTCTCCCAGTCGATGGTCCAGTCGTAGATGTCGCCGTCGGCCGCGGACAGCTGGATGCGGGTGCCGGTGACCTCGACCGGGTCGCCGTAGAGCGCGGTCGGGAAGTAGGCCTGGGCGTCGGCGTTGCTGAGGTTGATGCAGCCGTTGGTGACGTTCGAATTGCCCTGGGCGGACGCCGATTGCGGGTTGGCGTGAATGAACTCGCCATTGTTGGAGATGCGCACGGCCCAGCGTTCCCGCACGTTCGTGTAGAACGGCGGATTCGACATCATGAAGTCCTCGTACTTCTCCGTCACCACGTGGATGCCGGAGCGAGTGACGTTGCGGTCCTCGTTGCCCTCGCCGTAGCTGCACGCGAAGTCGAAGAGGGTGGCCCCGTCCCGCACCACCTGCACGCGGTGGGTGGGCGCGGCGGCCTTCACGATCTGAGCGCGGCCGATGCGGAAGTCGGAGGTGAGGTCGGAGTCGCCGTACAGGCCGCCGCCCATGTCCAGGCCGTACAGCTTGGCGCCGAGATGCACGGTGGTGCCGGGCTGCCAGTACTCGCGGGGCCGCCAGTGCGCGCGCGAGCCGCCGTTGTCGTCCTGCAGCCAGGCCCAGGAGCCCTCGGTGGCGGGGGTGGCGGTGACGGTGAGCGCCTTCTCGACGGCCGCCTTGTTCTCCACGTGCCCCTTGAACTGGAGCATGATCGGCGCCGCGATGCCGACCTCCTGCCCGTCGCCGATATTGACGGTGGCGGGGGCGGTCTTCTTGGGGCTGACGGTGCTGAACTTGCCGTCGATGGCGACCGGCTTGTTGTCGGTGCCGACGGCGGTGCCCGACCAGGTGTAGGTGGTGCCGTAGCCGAGCGGCTCGTTCACCGTGAATTTGCTGCGAGTGGCATCGAAGGTGCCGGTTACCTGCTTGCCGTTGGCGTTGGTCAGCGCCAGCTGGTCGATGCGGCCGTTGCTGACCGTGACGGACACCGGCGTGGTCGGGTTGACCTGCTCGGTTCCGGCGGCCGGTTCCAGTTTCACGGTCGCCACGGGTTCGGCGGGCTTGGCCGTGCCGCCACCCTTGTTCGACGACGAGCACGCCGCCGCGATGACCGCTGTCGACGCCACCAGTGCGGCACGCATGGCCGACCGGCGGGACAGTCCTCGATTACTCACTTGTTCGACCCTACCCCCGCAAACCGTGTATCCCGGACGCTGTTCTGGTGGCTCGCGCCACCCGCTACAGGCTCACTCCCACGGTCACGGGTTCGGGTTCCAGCTCGATGCCGAAGCGCTCGGCAACCCCTTCGCGAACCGTGCGGGCGAGGGTCGCCAGATCGGTCGCGGTAGCCGCGCCCCGATTGGTCAGCGCGAGCGTGTGTTTGGTCGACAACCGTGCCGGAGACCCGTCGCCCGGAAAGCCCTTGGCGAAGCCGGCGCGCTCGATGAGCCAGCCCGCCGAGAATTTTACCCCGCCCTCCGCCGGGTAGGTGGGCACGGCCACATCCGCGCCGAGGTGTGACGCGATCGCGGCGCGCACCGCGGCCACCCGCTCGTCCGGAATGACGGGATTGGTGAAAAACGAACCCGCACTCCAGGTGTCGTGATCGGCCGGGTCCAGCACCATGCCCTTGCCCGCCCGCAACCGCAGCACCACCGCGCGCACCTCCGCAGCCGGGCGGGACTCGCCCTCCGCCGCGCCCAGCGCGCCGGCCAGTTCCCGATACCCCAGCGGCGCGCTGGAACCGTCCGCGCGCAAGGCGAATTCGACGGCCAGCACCACCGCGGCGGCGCTGTGCTTGAGAATCGAGGTGCGGTAACCGAATCCGAGCTCCGCCGGAGCGACCCAGCGGATCTCGCCGGTGGCGCGATCCAGCAACCGCACCCGGCGCAGCAAACTCGCCACCTCGACGCCGTACGCGCCCACATTCTGCACCGGCGTGGCGCCCGCCGAACCCGGGATGCCGGACAGGCATTCGAGGCCGCCGAACCCGGCCGCCACCGTGGCCGCCACCACCGCGTCCCAGTTCGCGCCCGCCTCCGCGACGACCGAGTCCGCGCCGATCCGCACGTCCTCGGTGGCGATCCGCACCACGACCCCGTCGAAGCCGTCGTCGCCGATCAGCAGGTTGGAGCCGCCCGCGACGAGCAGCACCGGGATCCCGGCCGCGTCCAGTTCCCGCACCGTGGCCACCAGCGCGTCCGTGGTCTCGCAGTCGGCCACCGTGGCCGGGCCGCCGACCCGCAGGGTCGTCAGTTCCGCCAGCGGGACCCCGGCGCGCAGCCGCGCCCCGGTCGCCGCCAGCCGGTCCCGCAGGTCGTCGAACGCCACCACCCGAGAAGTACGCACAGGCACAGACGGTAGCCTGTCCGACCATGGCGACACCTCTGGCCTTCACTGGGCACTCGACACATCCCATGGCCGCGGTGCGCGCTGCGTTCGCGAACGAGCAGTACTGGAAGGACCGCATCGAGGCGGTGGGCGGCCCCAACGCCCGCATCGAGAGCCTCGCCATCAACGGTGACCAGGTGCGCGTCGACATGGTGCAGACCATCCCGGCCGCGGACCTGCCCGCCCAGATCACCGCGATCAAGCCGGACGGCCTGACCATTCCGCGCACCGAGATCTGGCACGGCAGCGGCGGCACCGTCGAGGCGCACGTGGACGGCGCGCCCGCGACCATCACCGGCAGCCTCACCGTCACCGACGACGGCGCCGGCTCCAGCTTCGTGGTCGACGCGACCATCGAGGTGAAGATCCCGTTGTTCGGCAAGAAGATCGAGGCGGCCATCCAGCAGCACCTCACCGAACTGCTGGAGCGCGAGGCCGAGTTCACCGACAATTGGCTGAGTTCTCACTGACCGAGGTCGCCCGGCAGTAACCTGAGCGATCGTGGCCCGCCGACTCGACTATTCCGCGCGGTATCCGCTGCACACCACCCACGAGGTGTACGCGGCGATGACGAACCGCGAGCACTGGGACGCCCGCATCGAGGAACTGCGCAAGCACTCCCCGAACGACATCGTCAGCCTGGAGTCCGGCGACGACGGCATCACGGTCGAACTACGCCACGTGCTCCCCCGCGACACCCTGCCCGAGATGGCGCAGATGGTCGTGCACAAGGACATGGTGATCACCCGCCGGGAGACCTACGGGCCGTACGCGCCCGAGGTGACCGGCGCCTACACCGCCGAAATCCCCGGCAGCCCGGGCACTCTCGGCGGCACCATGCGGCTGTTCCCCACCGAGACCGGCTGCACCCTGCGCACCACCTCGCGGGCCCAGGTCCATGTTCCGTTCTTCGGGCGCAGGCTCGAACAGCTCATGCTGGTGAATCTGGTGGACCTGTTCCGCGCCGAAGCCGAGGTGACGAAGGTTTGGCTGGATCAGCAGCACCCCGTCGGGTGACCAAGCCCATCGGCACCATCACCCGCGGCACCACCGGCATCAACAGGTTGCGCCGCGGGGACCGGTGGATGACGCACGACCCGCTCGTCGCGGGGAGATTGCTGGACGCCGCCGATCCGCTGGTGGTGGATCTCGGTTACGGGGCCAGCCCGGTCACCACGCTGGAGATGGCGGCCCGGCTGCGGACCGTGCGGCCCGATCTGCGCGTGGTCGGACTGGAGATCGATCCCGACCGGGTGGTCCCGGGCCGGGACGGAGTGGTGTTCGCCCGCGGCGGTTTCGAACTCGCGGGGCTGCGACCGACCCTGGTGCGCGCCTTCAATGTGCTGCGCCAGTATCCGGAATCCGCTGTGCCCGAAGCCTGGTCGACCATCCAGTCCGGTCTGGCCTCCGACGGCCTGCTCCTCGACGGCACCTGCGACGAACTCGGCCGCCGCTGCGCCTGGATCCTGCTGGACCGCACCCGGCCCCTGTCCCTCACCCTGGCCTGGGACCCCTTCACCGTCGACACGCCCTCCGACATCGCCGAACGCCTGCCCAAGGCCCTCATCCACCGCAATATCCCCGGCGAACCCATCCACACCCTGCTGAGCGCCGCCGACCGCGCCTGGTCCATCGCCGCGCCGCTGGCCCCCTACGGCCCCCGCGTCCGCTGGCGCCACGCCGCGAACCTGCTGCGCGAGCAGGGTTTTCCGCTCCGCGACCACCGCCGCCGCCTGCGCGACAACATCCTGACGGTGCCCTGGTCCACCGTCGCGCCCCGGCCCTGAGCAGGTCCCGCGAGTTACCCTGTCCCCCCTACGGCTCCCACACTCCGGCCCCCGCGACGGGGCATCGGTGGCCGACCGCAGGCTGCACTGATCCGCGGGTATCACGCGCGGATCAGTGGAGCTTGTGGAGCAGGTCCCGCACCGTGCCGCTGATCGCGGCGGGAGCGAGCAGCGACCGCGGCGCGAAGGGCTGTCGCCACAGACCGCCGTGGGCGGCGCCCGCCGCGAACAGCGCTTCCGGGTTGGACATTCGCGGCTCGTCGGGCGCGTACAGGTCGGCGACCAGCTTCGCGGCGAGCAGGGTCCGCGCGGTGGCGGGATCGAAGATCTCGATGCCGAAACGGGAGGACGCGCGATACGCGGCCGCACGCCAGCCGTTCTCGCGGGTGAGGCTGCGGGTCCAGGCGGGCGGGGCCACCGTGAACGACACCGGATGTCCCGCCGACACGGCCAGCACCGCCCGCCAGCGCGGCAACCGTTGCGCCAGCGCGTAATCCGGCCCGGCCAGCGCGGGCAGATTGTCGAACAACCCCCACGCGCCGCCCTCGGCGTCGAAGATCGGGCGGGTGTAGTTGAGCCGGTACAGCGAGTGCGGCGCCGCCCGGTGCAGCAGATCCTGCGCGTTGCCGCGGAAACCGCGCCGCGCCAGGTGATCCCGGGCCGCCGCCACCACCGACGCCGGGACCGCGTAGGTGTCGGTCGGCGAACCCAGCATGGCCAGCGCCGCGTCGGGATGGTGCCGCAGCACCGCGTCGGCGAGCACGTCGGAGGCCACGGCCAGCCGCACCCCGGCCGATCCGGGCAGCCCGGCGTAGAGCCCGAGCACCGGCCGCGCGTCGCGGTGCGCGGTGATCCACTGGGCCAGCGCCGGAAAGCCTCTGGAGATGTCGACGCCGGGCTCGCCGTCCAGCACCGGATAACGCAGCACGCCCGCACCGGATTTCGCGGCGTCGCGCAGCCGTTCCCAGCGCATCCGGCCCGGCCGATCGACCGCGAGCACCTCCGCGCCCCAGCTCAGCAGCGGCCGCAGCGGCCCGAGTTCGGCGCCCGCGCCGGTCACGGTCATCCGGAAACCGGGCAGCGCCAGCCATTCCGGATGCTCGATGACCCGCTCGATCGCGGCCACGAAATCGGCTTCCAGAACGCCGCGGGTCTGCCATTCGGCCAGCCGCAGCCGCAGCGCGTCCTCGGCGAGCAGCAACCCCCGCCAGGGCACCTCGAGCCGCTTCACGGCCGGGGCCTCCCCGGCCACCGCGGCGGTCTCGAACCCGGTGCCCTCGGCGGCGGCGTCCACGTCGACGGTCTCCAGGGGCGTCACCGTCCGCCCGGCCGAGAACCGCAGCATGTGCCGCACCGAGCGCAGTCCGGCCGCGGCCATGCCGGTCGAGACCTCGGGCGCGCCGATGGCCAGCGCGGTCATACCGCGGAACACCCGGTGATAGCCGTGCCGCCAGTCGCGGCAGGTCTCCACCGATTGCGCCAGGTCGGCGTCGTAGGGCCGGATCGCGTCGGCGACGACGGCGGCCGAGAACATGTCCGCGATCCGTTCGGGCGGGCCCGGCGGAAACACCAGATCCCACACGCCAGCACCGGTCCCCATATCAGTCACCCTGCCACGAATCGCGCGCCCGCAAAACTCGAATCCCGCACCTCGTGATCCCCGCGAAACCGTCGGGCGAACGCTAGCGGTGATCCTCCTGAGCGCGGGCCAGGGCGCGCCGCACCCGGGCCGCGGTGGCCGGGTCCAGAGCCGCACTGGCGGAACGGATCTCGGCCCGCGCGCAGCGATGGATGGCGACCGCGTCGGACACCACCTCGTCCAGGGCGGCCTGCCCGATCCCGGCCTCGGCCAGATCCATGACCGTGCGCAGCGGCGTGGTCACCAGGAACGCGCCCGCCGATTCCACGTCCTTGCGCGCGAAGCTGCGCCGCAGCACCACCAGCCGCGGCGACAGCGGGAACCGCCCGACCCGCGCCGACAGGTGCACGAACCGCGGCCGTAACCGGCCCAGCCCGTGCAGTTCGGCGGCGCTGTGGTGGGAGACGGCCGCCGCCCCGTCGAACCAGGCCGACCACATGGCGTACTCGTCGAGCGGCCCGTCGGGCCAGTCGGCCAGCCGGAGCAGTCCCACCCCCGACCGCAGCACGCTGCCGTCGCGCAATCCGTCGCGGATCCGGACCTCACATCCGGTGCGCAGTACCTGCCGGGTGGTGAAGTATCCCGCGTGCCGCCCGGCCTGCTCCCGCAACGCGTCCCAGCCGTGTTCCGGATCCCCCGGTCCCGCGTTCCCAGCCATGGCACTCAGAATAAGCCGGAGCGTTGTGTGTTATGTCACATTCCGCGGCTGTGTGCCGACACCTCACAGGATGCACAGAGCTCACACAGAAAGCTCGGGAAGAATCGCCCCCATGAGTTCGGAACCCACCTCGGACGACGCAACCAAGCGCGAGCCCTCCGCCGCGCAGCCGGGCGAGCCCACCGTGCGGCCCGGCGACTCCACGGCGCAGCCGGTCGACCTCGGTAAACCGGACAGCACGCCCACCGAGGTCCTAGGTGCGAGACAGGACGCGACCACCGACTGGTGGAACGACCCCGCCAACACCGGCGACCCGGCCACCCCAGACCCCGACGCCCAGCCCACCCAGGTCCTGCACCCCGGCGAGGCCGCGTACGCGGCGGGCGCCACGGTCCGGCCCGGCACCGGCTCGGCCCCCACCGCCGACACCGCGAAGCTCGCGGCGAACGGCACCGGCCCCAC